>NZ_JABERM010000008.1:0-40660 GCF_013004295.1 Acinetobacter sp. ANC 5414 | reverse complement strand
GTGATGTACTGAAAAGGCTGCCGACACATAAAGTGACCCAAATAGAAGAATTACTGCCACACCGTTGGAAACCTGAACCCCGTTAAAACATAGCAATGGGGTTCAGCGGATGCTTACTGTTTAAATAATTTCATACCTTAATTTAAGCTGAATTGGCGTTCACTTAAAGATTGTTCTAAAGTTGCTAAACCGGCTTGAAATCCAATCAATAATTTAACTGTGAAAATGAATGAATCGTATGATGTTCATAAAATGCTGCGCTTTCCGTATTGATAAATATATGAATTTCATTACTTAATTTACCTAATTTATCCAGCAAAATCTCAGAATCACGTATGGCATGCATCTCCCGATTTTTTTGAAATAAATCAGTTAATGTCTGTTTATAGCGATATGGTGCATACAAAATATTTTCATATGGTGTACCTATTTCCAATAAATGACTGAGCACCATTGGAAACTTTCGACCTGAACTATCTTCACTAGTGATCAAGTTAGCCACCAAAAACTGGGGCTCTTGCGGATTAGCAATAAAGAAATCTAATGCAGATAGTTCTGCATACAGGGTATTGAAATCCGCTGACTGCATGGCATATTCAAGTGCTTCAGTAATCCATTGATCTATCAATTTAATTAAAGCAGACTGACCACGGGTTTTCAGGAAATCGCCATGTGCAGGACATTTACCATAATAAAGTGGCAAGGTTTTCATTTCATGCATCAAAACACTCCTGCCCTTTTTATTGTTTTGATGATTAGTCTTTTATCCATCATTGTGTTGCTCCATTAAGATCTGTTAATGGAGACATTGCATTGGCTTTAACTGTCGTTACCGCTGTCGGTGCTGCTTGAGCAGTGACAACACGTATGGATTTATTATTTACTACCTGATCAACCAACTGCATGCCAGCATAGCCTCGGCTTGAACCAATCTGTCCTGAATTACCACTAATCAAACGGAAATTCATTTTCACAGCCAAGTTCGGATTTTGTTGATCTTTCCAAATCATTTCAAAACTACCACTGCGTTGGGTACGCTGTGCACTATCAATTAAGCGGTTAATGCCATATTCACCCGGCTCATCAAAAATCGTATGAATCTGTCCTTCCAAATCTACGGCTGTAATACGCGCACCAGGAATAGATCCTTGATTTGGCCAGACAAAATTTACCCATTGTTGAATGCCATTTTTGTAAACCATTCTTTGTCCATCAATATCAATGGTATAAGAAAGTAGCTGGCTATTTTCCAAGGGATAAAATTGGAAGTTTGATTGATTCGTTGCAGCGGATGCTGACGTTGGACTCAATTCTCCTGTCGCTATTCCATTACTCGGTGCAACATAGCTTTGGAAATTCATGACAAATTGAGGATTCAAGCTCAGCCCTAAATCCTTCCAGGTTTTAGAGGTCAAGGTATAACCACGACGAATCACCAATGGATCAAGATTCTCTTTCACAAAGCGTGCAATGCTGCCATTTTCACCCAAAATTCGGCTAATTTCATGACTGGTTGCTTGTAAGCTCGCAGAAGAATTAAAGGGATATTTTTGACTTAAATTCGCTGTAAAAGGTTGATTGGCTTGCAGCATCCATAACTTATTAAGCTCATCCTGAGCAGGAATCAATAAACTATCAAATGACTGTGTTAAAGGAGTCATCAATAATTTGTGTAAAATCTGTTGATCCAGTTCATTCAGCCCAACCGATATTTTTTCATCAATAATTTTTTGAGTACTATTAAAGACTGAATTTTGATCACTAATGGTTTGCTTGACTAAAGTCATCGCTGAAGGACCAATATCCCCTGCACTTTTTAGATCATTAAACTTGCTACGAACTTGGGCAAGTGATTGCATATACTCATCTAATAACGATTTGTTCTGTTGATCATCACGCTTACGTACCATTTGATAGAACATCTGAAATTCTTTTGAAATCACGCCCTGTGCCTGATTCGAGGTTTGTTGTGCGGCTTTAGCTTCATCATGACTTAAAACTTTAGCTTTAAACCATGCCATAAAACCTGTTTGCGATGCAGCAAGTTCTGCTTGAACGACTGGATTATCCCAGCTAGTTTCTTTCGCAATATGATTGACAATAGAACGAATAGGTGAATTTTCTGGTTCGCCTAATAATTCAATATTTTTTGCTTGTTGTTTGAAATCATTGGTTTTTGCATAATGAATACCATTCAAGAATTTACGCCATTCAGCGATATATTCCTGTTTATACAGTGCAGTTAATTGCTTGCGAACCTGGTCTGGACTTCCACTAAAAGTCAGGTCATCCGATTGTGTACTGTTTAACACCCAATCCTTACTATCTGTTGGCCGATTTGCAGCCTCATCAATGGCTTTTTCCACGTAGTCCGACCATGCTTTATAAGTAAATATGCCAGGTAAGGCATAACTTCCCAGGACTGTATTTTGGCTATTTCCCCCGACTAACTGCTTCATCGTGACTGCTGGATAACGAACTGCCGCACGCATTTTAATTTCATTATAAACACGGTCACGTGCAGGCATGCCGCGAATGACAGACAATAAAACCTGGCGTGTTTGATCAACCAGCAAAGTATCCGATTCAAGAAGAGGAAATTTCTGCTCATTCGTTAGCGTCATGCTATAGGATAAAATTTGCTCTGCTTTCTGAATCATTTCACCACGCGGCACTTGCCCTCGGTTTGAATCTAGCCAGGAGCGCCAGAAGCGTGTCACTTGATCCCTTAAATGACTTGCCTCCATATACTGTGCGTTGCTCATCATCAAATAAGCCTTTAATGCATTATAAGCATCTTGAGGATTGGTTTCAGACGGCTCTAAATATTGTTGATTTTTAACGACCTGTTTTATTTCCACATTGACATGATTGGCTTTTAAGGTCGTTTCATTGCTTTTTACCCGTTGTAAATACTGGGTAATATTTTGCTGTGTCGGCAGTAAAACAATTTGCTTCACCCCTTTTAAATATTCCGCTTTTAACTTGTCACGCAACTCATTGCCTTGATACAAACCAAAGCCAAATTGTATAGGCTGATCTTCCTCAAATTGATCAAGCTGTTGCATACGTTCTTGCAAAATCAACAAAGCATTCAATTGGGTGGATAGTTCTTGTCCAGGTTGTTTTTCAAGTTGCACAACCTTGTCCAGATCAGCCTGAACATCAGCAATCAGCTGTTGATTATTACGATATGACCATACCCATAAACTGAGAATAATCGACACGCCCAATAATGCGGCAATAAATGCAAGATAACGCTGTTTCTTACGTCCCGGATTAATATGCTGTTTAACGAGATTCTTATCTTTCAAAATCACATCCGAAAATAAACCTTTCAGGAAGTAACCATGATTTTGGGCAATCGAATGGGTCGGTATGCCATTTTCACTCTCTGGGCTTTTAGATAAATTAAAATCCTGTGCGAGCTGTTCGGTCATTGGACTTTCAATCCTCCCTTCTTGCAAGGCACTGGTGAAATAAAAGCCCCGGAAGACCGGTTTAAACTGATAGGGATTTTCTTCAAATAAAGTGCCAATAAAGGTTTTTAGGATCGGTTTGAGGCTCTTAAACTCCAAAGGAAATGTCATTACACTCGGTGAGATATTTTGCGAATGATGTCGACTGAGATGTGTAGTACTTAGTCCCTTTAAACCGTCATATAAAACAGAATAGTGTTGCTCAAAAAGCTCAACGGCATTATTTGCAGAATTCGGATCATACTTTAAGGTTGCACCCCAAACTTGATCAAATTCATTAACTTCATAACATTCAAAAAAATCAGTAAATCCTGCAATCAAATCCATTTTGGAAAACACCAAATAGACCGGTGTAAAAATCTCTAAACGTTCGGTTAAGTCTTGAATCCGTGCCCTTAAATTTTTCGCCAGTTTGATTGATTTTTCCGGACTTTGGCTCACTAGCTCCGCAATACTGACAATCACGATCAAACCATTAATCGGTGCTTTAGAACGGCTTTTCTTTAATAAACTCAAAAAACCTAACCATTCTGAATGATCTTCAGTATAAACCGAATAACGCCCAGCCGTATCAAGTAACACCCCTTCGGTCGAGAAAAACCAATCGCAGTTTCGTGTCCCACTTAAGCTTGAAGAAACCATTTTTTGATGTGATGCTTCAAAGGGGAATTTCAGCCCTGAATGATAAATAGCCGAACTTTTACCTGCAGCAGGATTACCAATCACCATATACCAAGGCAACTCATATAAAGCTGCATTGCCCTTCTTATCTCCCAGCTTTGATTTACGAATCAACTGAATCGATTCCTTCATTTGCTGATTGATCAGCTGTAATTCATCTTTATCTTTCTGCTTGCCATATTTAGCCTGAGTATCGTGTTGAATGGCTTTAGCAAGGAATTCTCCTTGTTGAGCATGACGATATCTTTGAATCAGCCAATATATGCCATAGCCGATGAGTGCCAAAACATAGGTTGTGACTAACGCCCAAAAAATATTTCGGGGAATGATGTTATATGAAGAAACCAATGCCACTAAAAATGATAGTGCAATGATGGCTTTAGGATGGGTTACATACTGCCAGACATAACCTAAAATGGTATAAAACATGCGATTCTCGTTATTCTTTTAATTTCTATTAATATTTAAATGACTTGTTCTTCGAACTGATTTGATTCAGCAACCGTTTGAAAAAAACCATGGGTGAAAGCTTGATCCGTACTGTATATCATTGCTGTCAGTTCCTCTGGCAGATGCATGCCCAGCATAAATCCAAAAATTTTTTCGAGTGGTTGTGTATGACCAAAATTTTTTTTTATATATAAAAAATGATGTATTTCTATTAAAGTCTGGGCAAATATCTGGTTGTTTTTCTTAATCACTTTGATATCAGTTGCATCATCTAAAACCAGTACAAAAGGCTGTTGCTGCTGGATCTGTTCCGTGTAATTAGGCATAGTTTCATTTAGACAATTCACTAAATCATGGACATTGAGTGCAACTTTAAGTGTCTTGATGGCTTCGACATAGTTAATCTCCACATTTTGAGCGGCTACGCACCAGCTGGATGCAAATTCTGCAGCCAAATAATCATTCGACAACCCCATTTTTTCATCCAGCAATTCTTGATCAATTTCAGAATCTACATTGATCACTAATGACACTTCATGTAATTGGGTTGATATTTGACCTAATAAATCCAGCCAATTTTTATAGGAACTTTGCTGATTTATAAAATGATATTCAATGTGTATTTGCTGCGAAATAATACCTAAAGACTGCATAAAATTGAGCAGCATTTCATTGCTTGAATTCTCATCCCAAACATTCAATAAATTGTCTGATAATAAAATATGAATATTCAATCGATTTAGACGCGGTACTTGTTCAATCTGAACTTCCTGTTCATGTTGTGCTTGACCATCTGGGTCGATCCATGCAGGATGCATACGATATTGGTATGCCAATTCACTATCATAAAAAAATGCAGACTGTTTTAAGTGTTCAGCCACTTGCGATAGAATGTCACTTTTCTGCTCTAACTGGTGTTGAATTAAGGCTTTGATTCGTTGCAAACGCCCCTGCTTCTCTTCTATATCGTCATCATCGTCCTGTTGTTCCAAGAGATTATCCAAGTCGGTAATTCTGTACGACAACATAGGTAAGCCATAACCATTGGTTAGGTACTGATCCAATTCAGGACTTTTAAAGTTTTTTAATGCATTAATAATACTTTCATTTTCACCGAATGCACTGAATACCGTTGATGAGAAGATATTTAAATTCAGCCATTTAATATCTTCAACTTTTTCATTCGTTTCTGGTATTTCTTTATTCGCTTGTTCTAATAAAGCTGTTTCTCGTTGCTGTTTACGCTTTTTATATGCATGGCAAGCTTGATAAATTAAATAAGGTGAAAGCAGGATTAAAGATAAAACTAAAGGTAAAACAATAAAATATGACAATAAATCCATACTAGAGGGAGCATATTGAACATCACGCCAATAATAAATAATCGCTATGCTGACCATTAGAAAAATACTGGTAAACGTTCCCAGAATGACTTTAATCATTGCATATCCCCCAATAATGCATAACAGGTTTCTGCATTATGTTCAGCAAGTTTAGGCATTAAAAAAGCCCCCTGTGCCAAGCCAAGCTGTGAGCTGGAATTTAGGCAAAGAGACTGTATGTCTTCTTTTTTTAGAATTAAACGTAAATCCACCATTAAGGTTGGACTACACCAAGTCGACAGAATTTTTTTTAGTTTTTCACTCATTTTTTGCTTGGGTAAAAAATTGAGATAATCGGTTCTAGACAATGGACCAATTTGAATTTCTATTTTTCCGTCGATTTGTCGAATACTTTCACCACAGAAAGTATTGATACCTAATAAACTTGTGCTTAAACCGTCTAGACTTGTTTTTTGCGTATCTTCTAATTTGAATTTTTCTTTAATAAACTCTTTTATTTGAAAATCAGCTTTAAAAATACAATTTAGCATTGTCCTTAAAGCATAAGCTGTATTATTTTGCCCCTGCATTAAACCTGAAAATTCAGCGAAATAATCATCCAATTCAGATTGCTCTTGTTGCGAACTGACATAACCATTTAACGCATGCAGAATATCAAGATAATCATTTTCTTGTTCAATTTCATAACGTACCGGCAAATGATAGGTTAAGCTTGCATCTACATATTGTGCGGTGAGCTTATGATTGAACAATCCTAGAAAGTTAATGGTTTCTACTTTTTGCTGCCGGGTACTATGTTTAATTTTATGACTATAGGTATAAGGTAAAGCTCCTTGCATACCGGTTAAACCGACAATCAGATTGGTAAAATGAATATGTTCATTGTCCAGCTTTAATGTTTCAATTTCAGAAACAGGAAAGTTAAGATTTAAAGAACTGTGAAATTTAAAGTCATTCGCCCAATACTGAGTTTTGAATGAATCAGGCACATGCCGTAACAAACGTGTCGCCTGAATAAACTCATAAGCTGTAGGTGTGGTCATCAGATCATCAATTACAGAAGCTTCTTGCCACCAACGTTCTGCACGCATTGGTATAACTCCTGTTGGTTATTTGAATCACTGACAATGACATCTACATAACTATTCATCTGAACTTTTAAATTAAAAACATGACTTAAAAGCTGAGTAAATATATATAGGCTATGCCCTCTAAAAACTTGTGCATCAATGGCTAAATTGACTTTAATGCCCCGCACAAATAATGGAAAAGGTTTGGCCTCAACCAGCTTTTGGGTCAAAGAAAAATGGATATTTTTAATCGAATCGATAATGAGATGATTTTCTTTTAGTTTAGATAAATTATAGAGTTCTAAAAGTCCTTTAATATGACTGACAGCATCGTCTTTCATTAATGACAAGGTATTCAAAGACAAATGCGAGATAATGCGCCATTGTTCTTTCTTATTTTGCTCAAAATAATAGGGCTTGCTGGGTCGCTTTAATACCAGTGCGCGCCGTGCCAAATTACTATCATTCAAAGTCAGGACATTATTGGCCTGACTTAAAGCCTCATATGGTAAATCTCGATTGCAACACAATAACCTGGTACTGATAAAATCAGACTTTATGTTATGTGGCGATAAGTGTTTTGAAATAATAGAGTAGCCTGTTTCAACAGATTTATTTTGTAATTGCGTTGGACTGACACTATAGAAAAATTGAACGTCATCCTGATGATAATGGCTCATGGCGAAAAATGGAAAAATAGGAAAAGAGCTCTGATCTTGATTACTTTTTTCCCGAATCATATTCATCTCAAGGATTGAATAAACTTGATAAAATTCGGGATGATGAGCATCTGTCACCAAGGGATATTCCAATTGTTTATGATTGATTTTCTGGGGTTCTGCTTGCTTATTAAATAAATTAACCACTGGCGCTGAAAACAACTTAAAGTTAGCGACATTTAATTCAGCATAATTTCGAATACAAGCTTGATCGTTCAGATTTAATTTTAAATGAATCATCACTTCAAATTTGTTTTGATCGCCTAGTAAATGCTTTAAGAAATTTAAATTCAGATTTAGATAATTAAATTTTTCAGGAAAGCAAAAATATTCCATTAACAAACGATAGGCATGATGAGTATGCTGATCGATAGGTAATAAACTTTCTGTCTCATCAAAACCCACCATTTCAAATGGATTGGTGATTTCAATAAAATCATTCCCCATTTTTAATGAAAATCCAGTACTTTTACTGAAGACATTATCTAAAACCTGTAATGGGAAATTGGAAATTGCATCCAAATAAATCGGTAATTTTTCATGAATTAACTGTTTAGTACTTTGATTGAAAATTTCAAAACCTAAACTCAAGGTCGCATTTTGATTTAAATGCATATGCGCACTTGGATTAGTCTTAAAGTTTAAATGATTCAATGAAATAGGCAGTAATCTAACTGGTCTCGTCGTCGTAAATTCACACTGTACCCCTTTAAAACTACGCGACTTTAACGCTGTTGATTTAGGAATCTCATGAACTTCAGTCAGTTGTTTAATCTTGCTGATATCCTCAAAACTCACCACTGAACATGCAGGGAAAGGTTTAAGGTATTGAGGAAACATCACCTCGAATAATGAACGGGTAAAAATGTCATAACTGTCCGCCAGCTTTTTATCAATACGCGCAGCAACCAAGGAAAAAGCCTGAATCAAACGCTCAATATGCGGATCATCAATTTGTTCCTGATTGAGCGACAAGCGCTGAGCAATTTTTGGATATTTTTGTGCAAATTCACGCGATTGTTGCCCAAATTCTTGTAATTGCTTTTCATAATACGGTAACAGTTCTTCAATCACAGAAAACCCACTTAAGATCGTGCGGAAATAACATATTGTTGTGTTGTTGGTTTTAATAAAGCATCAAAAACAATCGGTTCAAACAAAGGGTGAATGTTTAAATAGGCTTGAATGCTTAAACATAAGGCTCCCATATTATGACCATCGAGCAACATCTCTACTTTAATTTGTCTTAACCTGGATTCATGAGCTGCAATAGACTGCTCAATCGATTGACAAATTTTGTCTCGATCGTTTGGATTAGCTGTAGATAAACCAACAAAATCGATAATCCCAAATTGCAAAATAGATTTTTTTGCTAAAGGAAAATCATCAATTAAATCATCCAATTTAGCCATGCGGCTATTGAGTAAATCCTCGAGATCAGAGGCAATAGATTCCCGTAGTTGTTGAAGCGATATTCCCTGATAATTTTTCTCAGTTTCAGGCAATAAACGCTCAAATAAAGTTGTTCTAAAACCATATGGATATAATTGATCTAGATTCATATTTTTCTTATTTATTAATATAATTATTTCATTGAGAAATAGAGGCCAACATCGGTTAGCCACTATTTTTATCACCCAATTATGCAGCGTAAGATGCTGTATTATTTGAAAGTGACCATTTCTTAGTGACTGCACCTTTTTGTGTGCCGTTAATATCTTGTTGATTATAAGTCCACTCTACTGCTGCATATTTCAAACCGAATGATTCAGTAGGTACACCTTCTTCATTTACATGTGGCGTTACGCTTGATACAAGAACATGTTTTAGTTTTATTTGAAGATATTTAATACGTTTATCACCATTTGCGCGATAAAAATCGATTTGAACTTCATCAAAGGTATAACCGGCTGAACAAGCTTCCCAAAGTTTTGGACTGGTTGCATCCAGATCTTTAACAAACAGCATATCTGAATGTTCAACACGTTCAGCAGTATGACCACCAACACTTGAAGATGTTGCAGATTTTGGTTGGCGGATATTGTGCGCCCAAGAGTTCACTTCTAGCCAATCTTTATGCTCTGAGTCACGAGATTCGCCATCAACTTTATATTTCCCTCGAAATTGTACGTATATATCTTTCATTTTTATAAATTTTCCTATTTTAATTTTAAGTTATTATAAATTGCACTCTGATTAATGAGAGGACTGAGGTAACTCAGTTACAAGTCGTAAAGAAACTGACAACTCATCCAATTGAAAATGTGGTCTTAAAAAAACCACAGACTTGTAGTGTCCAGGTTGAGCTGGGTTCTCTACAACTTTTACTGAAGCCTCACGAAGCGGATATTGTGCTTTCGCTTCTTGCGAGGCTCCATCGTCTAACAAAACGTATTGCGATAACCACTCATTTAAAAATGCTTCAACATTTCCAGCAGAGGCAAAACTACCGACTTTGTCACGCATCATGGCTTTTAAATAATGGGCAATACGAGAAACCGCCATAATATATTGAATCTGGCTAGATAAAGCAGAATTGGCATTTGCGGTATCGCTATCATATTTCTTCGGTTTTTGAGTCGATTGTGCGCCGAAGAAAGCGGCATAGTCTGTATTTTTACAATGCACCAGCGGAATAAAGCCTAAATCACTGAGTTCTTTTTCACGACGGTCGGTAATGGCAATTTCAGTTGGACATTTAAAAACAACTTCACCATCATGGGTTTTAAAAGTATGCACCGGTAAACCTTCAACCAAGCCCCCACCTTCAACACCACGAATGGCTGCACACCAACCATGCATATCAAAAGCATTGGTTAAGCGTGTTGCAAATGCATAGGCCGCATTCATCCATAAATATTCATCATGGTTTTGACCAGAAACTTCTTCTACGAAGTTAAATCCTTCAGTTGCAGTACCCTCTTTAGGATGATATGGCAGACGACCTAATACGCGTGGCATGGTTAATGCGACATAGCGTGCATCATCACTTTCACGGAATGAACGCCATTGCACATATTCAACCGTTTCAAAAATTTTAGAAACATCACGTGGCCGATCAATGTCAGTAAAAGATTCAAGTCCAAGCATATTAGGACTTGCCGCTGAAATAAATGGCGCATGTGCCGCAGCTGCAACATGAGAAATTTGCTCCAACAAATACATATCTGATGGTGTGCGATCAAATTCAAAATCACCAATTAAAGTTGCATATGGTGCACCACCAAATGAACCATATTCTTCTTCATAGATTTTTTTAAACAATGTGCTTTGGTCAAAATCTGTCGCACCCTGAAAATCTTTGGTCAGTTCTTTTTTGGTCGTATTGAGCATACGAATTTTAATTAAAGAATGTGAGGGTGTTTCCTGGCAGAAATAATATAAACCACGCCATGTAGATTCAATTTTTTGAAATTGTTCATGATGAATAATTTTGCTTAACTGGTTTGAAATTAAGGCATCAATTTCTGCAATTCGTTTATCAAGCGACAAAGTCATGTTTTCAGAAACGGTAATCGTTCCTGCCATGACTTCTTTGGCTAATTCGCCAATCAAGCTTTTTGCGCGGTCATGTTCTTCACCATTACGGGCAATACGGCTTTGCTCCACAATAGAGTCCAGCAAAGTAAATTCTTCAACATCGGTATTGGTCGCATGAGCAGTTTGCAAATTATTCATGTCCTGCCTCCGCACTTAATTTACGTACTTGATCGGTATTTTGTAAAACTTCATCTAATAAATCTTCAAGACTTTCATTATTCGAAATTTTGTTGCGTAAATCGGTTAAACGCTCCCGTGCTTCAACCAATTTACGTAAAGGATCAACTTGCTGTACTACATTTTCCGGACGGAAATCTTGCATTGAGTTAAAAGTTAAATCGACTGACATACGTCCGCCTTCTTCAGTTAACGTGTTTTCGACCTGAAAAGTTGCCCGGGGCGCAAGTGATAGAATAACTTCATCAATATTATCCAAATCAACATTAATGAATTTCTTATCTTTTAATTTCGTTTTTTCTAGTTCAGATGCCGCCGAAAAATCACCTAATACCCCAATGACAAAGGGTAATTCTTTTACCTCTTTACCCTCACCCACTTCTACATCGTAGGTCAGTTGGACACGGGGTGGACGAATTCGCTGTAATTTCTTTTGCACACTTTCACATTTAGTCATGGATGTTGTCCTATTTTAGTTTTTATTAAATGAAGCAAATGGGCTTGAACCAGAAGTTGTCGTATTGCCATTTTTTGATTTGGTTGCTGCTATCGTGTTTCGTGTAGGTGCTTTCACTGTTTTGGGTTGTGCATTGATATTTTTTGGGTGATTCACCTGAGTGGTTTTATAAGCCGAACGGTTCAAGGAAGCACTTTTATTGAAAGTGGTTTTTGAGATTTTTTTTTGTTTAATAGACGTATCCGTAATGGCCTGAGTCTTGGATGTATCAGGTTCAGGTAATGAGAGATGAATATGATCCGACAATTTTTTAGCTGCGGGATAAGTCGTTTGTGCATTCAAATAACGTACTTCATTAGAACGCATAAGCTGCAAATAACTCTCGGCAATACCTACCCCTGCAAGAAAAGCAACATCCGTAAGAGCAGTACGTTGAACATTTTGTTGACTTAAACTTTCAATCAACTGTAATGCTTTCAGATTCTTCCCAAGTTGTTGATATTTTTGTGCAGCTTGAATCAATAATTCATTTTGCAAGGCAATATTTTTCTTATTCTTTTTATCGCATATCTGGCTATAAATATTGAGTAAGTCTTGGTCAGTTTCGCCAGTAACTAAAGGATAATCTTTCATACACCCTTTTTTTAGTTCGACCGGCTTTTGATTAGCAAAAGTAAATTGACTCACCGAGATCATTACAATCAAGGGGATAAAAAATATATTTTTATTCAAAAGATGCCTCTAGATTATTCTAATTTTAAATTTTATTGTTTATCTGAGTTAAATCATATTCCGTGATTTTCTCAATTTAGCTTAATTTTTATGACTTCAAATCAACGTTGCGAATTTAACAAAAAATAACCACTTCAAGTCAACAGGAAATTAACAGTAACCTGCACCATTTGTCATGATTTATTGTTTATTTATGTAAAAGCACCTAATTTTTATCAAATATTTTTTAACATTTCGAAAGAAATGTGTAGAATGTGCCAGATGCTTTAACACATAAAAACATAAAACATTGTTTTTAATAATAAATTTATAAATATAAGTTCTGATCAATTCAGGATTGAAATAAAAATAAAAAATGATTGTTCTTTTAGAATGTTGAGTGACATATGAATAATTTAAAAATTTTGATCACAAAATTATCTTCCTGTGCCCGCCTGGCACTGGAAAAATCTGCGAATACGTGTATTTCTCAACACAATTATGAAATAGAAATTGAACATTTCTTTTTAGAACTTCTACAGAATGCTTCAAAAAATGATTTACAGTTGTTATTAGAAAAATACAAAATTTCTACTGATGGTTTAATTGATGATTTAAAAAACAGTATTTCACAATTACCTAAAGGCAATGCACGAACCCCTATTTTTGCAAAATCAATTGTACGTCTATTAGAACAAGCTTGGTTGTTGGCTTCGGCAGAACAAAAACCACTCATTCGTAGTGGGCATCTACTGGTCGCATTATTGACTACATCTGATCTTTATCAAATTGCAGTCCGTGCTTCCAGTTTATTTGCATTGTTCCCGATTGATACCATGAAACATAAGTTCTTAGAGGTATGTTCACACAGCGTTGAGCAAGAATATGAACAAAATGAACATCTTCAAGATGCAACAATATACCAACAGCAATTAGAACAAACATCGAAAAAAACACCTGCTCTGGATCAATACACTATTAACTTAACTGAAAAAGCAAAAAATGGTGCGATTGACCCTGTGATTGGCCGTGAGTTTGAAATTCGCTTGATGCTGGATATTTTAATGCGCCGTCGTCAGAACAATCCGATTTTAACGGGTGAACCTGGAGTCGGAAAAACCGCAGTCGTGGAAGGTTTAGCCCTTAAAATAGCCAAAAATCAAGTTCCTTCTGCCCTAAAAAATGTACATATACATACACTTGATATGGGGCTGTTACAGGCAGGAGCCAGTGTTAAAGGTGACTTTGAAAACCGTTTAAAACAAGTCATTCAGGAAATTCAAAGCTTAAGCCACCCCATTATTCTATTTATTGATGAAGCACATACCTTAATTGGTGCGGGTGGTCAGGCGGGTCAAAATGATGCGGCCAATTTACTCAAACCCGCTTTGGCTCGCGGTGAATTACGAACTATTGCGGCAACGACTTGGGCGGAATATAAGCAATATTTTGAAAAGGATGCTGCATTAAGTCGTCGCTTTCAGGTAATAAAAGTTGAAGAGCCAACGGAAGCTGTAGCAATTGAGATGCTACGCGCCATGATTCCTGTAATGACCAAGCATTTTAATCTGCAAATTGATGATGAAGCGATTGTTACAGCAGTACATTCTTCACATCGTTATATGAGTGGTCGTCAACTCCCGGATAAAGCGATGAGCGTACTTGATACTGCAACCGCTCGTGTGGCACTCACGCAGAATGCTCAACCAGTCAAGCTAGACCAACTCCAAGCGCAACTGCATAATTTAAATCTTGAACGCGATATTTTGGAAAACGAGCATAAAAATCTACCTATTCATCATGAACGTTTAGAAGCGTTAGGTCTGAACATTGAATTCCTTGCATCTGAAATTATAACTACAGAACAACAATGGCAATCTGAACTTAAACTTGTTCAAAACATTCAAGCGCTTGAACACAAAGATCAGTTAGTTGAATATTCAGATCAAAATACACGCACGATTTCAGCCCTTCGTCAGCAATTGGCTGAGATCCAAGGAGTATCCCCCTTGGTTTATGAATGCGTAAATGCACAAATAATTAATGAAATTATTTCAGACTGGACCGGTATTCCTGTAGGGAAAATGGTCAATGATGAAATTAAACAGATTCTGACTTTAGAAGAAAAGTTGGCTGAACGCGTCATGGGACAAGACTATGCATTACAGCAACTGGTTCAGGGCATCAAAACTTCGAAAGCAAAACTAGAAGATCCCAATAAGCCCCAAGGTGTATTTTTATTGGTGGGTCCAAGTGGCGTAGGTAAAACTGAAACAGCTTTAGCTCTTGTTCATGAATTATATGGGGGTGAGTCTCACTTGATTACGATCAATATGTCTGAATATCAGGAAGCGCATACGATTTCATCGCTTAAAGGTGCTCCTCCTGGTTATGTCGGATATGGTCAAGGAGGTATTTTAACCGAAGCGGTACGCCGTAATCCCTATAGTGTTGTCTTGCTTGATGAAATTGAAAAAGCACATCGGGATGTTCAGGAATTGTTTTATCAGGTTTTTGATAAAGGCATGCTTGAAGATGGTGAAGGTCGTTTAATTGATTTTAAAAACACCACAATCCTGTTGACGTCTAATGCAGGCTCAAGTGCCATCATGCAAGCCTGCTTGAACTTACCTGTTGAGGAATGGCCAACGGCAGAAGAATTAATCGATCATTTGAAGCCAAGTTTATATCAACAGTTTAAACCGGCATTTTTAGGTCGTATGCGTATTATTCCTTATTTTCCTTTACATGATGAATTGCTGCTACGCATTATCAAACATAAATTGGGCAAAATTACTGCACGTTTAGAACAACAATACACAACCCAAGTTATCTATAGTGAAGATCTGATTGAATTACTACTCAGCCGTTGCACCGAAGTGGATAGTGGCGCACGCAATGTTGATAACATCCTGAATGCATCGGTATTGCCTGCTTTAGCCACACAGATTTTAGTTTGCCTGGCAGAACAGAAGCTACCTAAACAAATCTATATTGATGTTCAGAATGATGAAATTGTTTATCAACTTGACCCTGTTGCAAAAACCACAAAAAACGTATGAAGAAAACCAAAGTTATAGAAGCATAATTTTAAAAAACTTTAAAAAAATGAGAAAGGCACAACATGAGTTTAGAACTCGAAGCATTATTAAAAGAAATTTCAGATGAAGCCCCGTGCGGGATTGATTGTTCATTTTCCAATGAGTTTCATGCCATTAAGAAAGCAAAAACTCAGGATGACCTGCTGTTAGATCAGGGTGATTGGATTGCTGATCCCAAGCAGGCCGATTGGAACTTTGTAAATGTCAAAGCAACTGAATTGTTGACTGAGAAAACTAAAGATATTCGGCTATATACCTGGTTGATTGAAGCATGGTCAAATCTGTATGGTTTTGAAGGTGTAGCCAAAGGTTTGGAATTAACTCAACGGAGCTTAAGTAACTTCTGGATATTGTTGCATCCCGAAATTGAAGAGAATGATCTGGATCAACGTCTGGGTCTGCTGCAAGGACTGAGTAATCAATTGCCAGTTTTAATTAAACATATTCCTGTGGTGAATGCGTCACCTTTTTATTCTTTAATTGATTATGAGGCTTTATTACATCAACAAAATTTACGCCGTAAACATAGTGAAGAGCATGAAGATATTCAGGTGAATGCATCTACTGAGCAATTTGAACAAGCACTGTTTAATAGCTCTAAATCTTTTCAATCTCAGAATTATCAGTCATTTCTAGAAATTTTGAAACAGTGGAATATTTTAAAAGATATACTGGATGGCTTAATGGGGCTAGACGCTCCAAGTTTTGCTGCCATAGATTCACAACTGGAATCTATTCATAACAATCTGAAAAAAATATATAAAACCGATGCCTTTAGTTTACAAGCAACTGAAATAAGTCAGCCCTATTCTGTTTCAGAAACAATGAAATCTGCTAGACCCACTCAAACCTCTCTTGATTTGGCAGCGACAATGACAACAACCAGTCAGCAAGATTTTCAACTACAGTCTCAAAATCATTTGGCAAATCGACAACAAGCCATGCAAGTCTTACAAGAAATTGCTGATTATTTTCAAGCCAATGAACCGCATAGTCCGGTGAGTTATATGCTGCAAAAAACCATTAAATGGAGCCAGATTCCGTTACATGAATGGCTAAGCCAAGTCATAAAAAATGAAAATCCATTAGAAACTGTACATGAGCTTTTAGGTGTACAAAAAAATAATCATGACACAAATAACGATTGGTAAATTAAATGTTTAAAGCTGAAAAAATTCTTTGGGGCGAAGGCTTGTTTTTACGTCCACAACATTTTCAATTACAGGATGCCTATCATGAACAGCGCTTGAATCATACGATTCGTTCGACCATTCCTTTTGCTTATGGTGTGCAATCAATTCAGTTTGATGAAGTGCAATTAAGCACTCATGTCCTGGCTTTAGAAAAAGTGAATATGATTTGGCAAGATGGTGATATTTACCAGGCACCTGCTCGTGACTTATTGCCCCAACCCATTCAGCTGGATGAGTTAAATTTACGTGGTGAAGTGATGGTTTATTTGGCCTTACCAATGATTTAGCCAAATAAACGTAATGTAGCGTTTGAAGCAAGTACCCAGCCTAGTCGCTATCATTCACACCTTACTGAAACACATGATTTGTTTACCGATGCCACTACAGCAGATATTACGTTATTACGACGCCGTGCCGAATTTAAATTATTTGAATCCAGTATTGAGCCGAATCACGAATTGGATGGCTTTTTATATTTACCTGTAGCGAAAGTTAAACGTCAAAGTTCTGGAAATTTTGAATTAGACCGTAAGTTTATTCCACCAATTTTGCATATTGAAGCATGCGAAACGCTGATTTCTGGTTTAAAACGTACCTTGAATGTAATTAAAGCCAAGATTAAAACCATTCAAAGTAACAATCGTGAAAATGAGCAAAAACTGATTGAATTCCGTTCAGGCGATATTGTCTCTTTTTGGTTGGTCAATGCCTTGAATACTGCACATGCCACCCTGAATCATCTGTTGCAGTATCCGCATATTCATCCGGAACGATTGTTCTTTGAATTATTACGCTTAACCGGATCATTACTGACTTTCTCTACAGCATACGAAGTTGATCAATTGCCGCAGTATAAACATCATCATTTGCAAGAGAGCTTTTCCCAGTTAGATGTCATTTTACGTGACTTACTCGATACTATTATTTCCAATCGCTATATCAGCATTGCCTTAAAAGAAGTCCGTCCATCTTATTGGATTGGAAGTCTGGAGTCCGACAAAATTACCCGTGATACGCGACTTTATATCGCAGTTTCTAGTGGCATGATGCAAAGCCATGAACTGGTTCAGTTGGTACCACTGCGTTTTAAAGTCGGCAATACCGTGGATGTTGAACAGCGTGTAGTTGCCGCTCTTCCGGTCATTCCTTTACATCACTTAATGCAGGTACCAACTGCAATTCCAGTGCGTTCCGGTGTGAGCTATTTCGAAATTGAACCGAATAATGAACTATATCAACGGATGCTAGAAGCGGAATCGATTTGTATTTATACCTCTGCAGGATTTCAAGATATTTCGATTGAGCTGATTGCAGTGATGCAATAGTTAAGGATCATTACAATGACTATAAATAATCATGCACCTTCACTATTTGAGAATGGGCAAATTGGGAGGGGTTTGAACCCAACTACAACTCAATCTAAAGTCACCAGTGCGACTAATCTTGTCGATTTATTACATGACGGTTTCTATATTGTTTTTTTACTCAAGAATCAATATGTCCCCGTCAATGCAGATGAATTCCGTGACAAGATCTTGAATCTGTTAAACCACTTTGAAAATCAGGCGCGAAAGCTTCAATTTTCAGCAGATGATATTCATGATGCCAAATATGCCTATTGCGCATTACTGGATGAAACTATTGTCACACAACAAGATGTACAATTTTTTGAGTTGCAGAATCACTGGATGATTAGTCCATTACAGTTAAGTCTTTTTGGTTCACAACTGGCTGGCTATCGTTTTTTTGAAATCCTAGAATCACTTCGTAGTCACGGTAAAGAACGACAGGCGGCACTGGAAGTCTTTCATTACTGCATGCTGCTGGGTTTTCATGGAAAATTCAGAATTGAGTCTATACAAAATTTAAGTCATCTAGTGGCACGTGTTGGAGATGAAATTGACTTTTTAAAAGGCAAAAAAACCGCCTTTTCTCCATTTTCAGCCTTGCCCGATCAAATTAAGCACATTATTCACCGCGAATTGCCATTTTTTTGGATTTTAATCTTTCTGGCAATTTTTGCCTTACTGTCATTTATTGGCTTAAATCTTATGCTTTCAAATCAAAATAATAAATCATTGGCAGCTTACCAAAACATTATTAGTCCATCTGCTGAACAAGCATATATCACCATTCATTTACCATAAAGAAAATAAAAAATGGCAAAAGAAAAACAGACTTCTTTAAGAATATTACGGTCCACAAAAATCTACCCGCATCGTATGGAATTTGAGGAAAATCCGGTTGAACTTCCTCAATCTCAATCGGATGAATTAAGTAAAGCATTTATACATCAAGGTCAATCCAAGCCTGTGGCAAAAAGCCAAAATAAAACACCAGTAGTAGCCAAAGAAACCGCCGTGGCTCCATGATTCTTACTATCTTTATTTGTTTCATATGGATAGCTTGCAGCCTGGCGTTGTTATTTTCTTATGAATTACGCGCTAAAGTACAGCAGTATTTTTTGGTGCTTATTCCTCAAAGCAAGAAGCAATTACATTCTATCCGGCAATTTACTCAACAGTTAAATGCTGCCGCAGCTCCTGAACAGATCCAGTCGCATTGGCATTTACAGCAATGGTGGATTCTGGTTGCCGGCTTTTTTCTATTTGCCAGTATCTTGATTTTTGCTTTTACCCACCCTATTAGTCCGACCAAAATTGAAGCCGATTATTTAAGAGATGTAGATCCTCAAATTTATGCTTTGCTTGAGGGACAAATGCTTTCACCTCCGCCAGAAGTGGAAGACTCATTAGTTGAAGAAGCCATTATTGCTGCGACGAATATTGAGTCTGCTCAGCCCAGTATTCAGGCAGAGGTATTTAATCCAAATATTGAAGATGTTCATATGCAGCATTCACATGCTGATCTGACCTCGGCTGATCGCAAGTGGCACAAAATGAATCCACGTTATAAACAGCGTTTACTGATGGTGTTTAAAATAATGCAGGAACGTCATGGTTATGAAATAGTGTTATTAGAGGGTTATCGCGCAGTCCCGAGCGTCAAAATTCCTTGGCCGGTAATAGCAATATTACCCGTGCCAGAGGTTTTCAAAGTTATCATCAATTTGGTTTAGCTGCCGATCTTGCCTTTAAGCGCAATGGCAAAGTGGTTATTTCTGAACGTGACTCATGGGTAATGCAAGGCTACCAATTATATGGAGCAGTTGCAGAATCGGTAGGTTTGACTTGGGGTGGCCGCTGGAAATCCATTCAGGATTATGGTCATACAGAATATCGTATGCCAGGACTTAGAAAAACTGCTGAAATGGCTGAACAACTCACCTCTGAAGGTCAACTGCTAGCAAATAATATAAATTAATTTACAGTAGCAGCTGAATTAAATTTAGCTGCTACTTTCGATATTTGAAACTAGTTTAAGTATTTATTCATTTCATCAATGACTTGTTGAGTTTTCTCTGCATGCAACCAATGCCCGGCCTCTTCTATCACGACAATTTTGGCATGGGGAAATTGCTGCTGGATCGCAGCAAAATGTTCATTTTTACTTATATATGCAGATTTACCGCCACGAATAAACAATGCTTCTTTTTGCCAAGGCTGAATCACATCCCAATCGATAATATCCGGATAATGGTTAAATAAGGCTTCAATATTAAATAGCCATTGTCCCTTGTTAAAGGATTTCATTAAAAATTGAATCACCATTTCTTCGCGCAAATATTCACGCATGATCTGCATCGCTTGTTGTCGGCTTTCAATCTGCGCATTTTGTACCGCAAACAAGGCTTTAAAAATTTGATCGTGATGACTTTCTTGATATGCAAATGGCGCCATATCCAGAACGACCAATTGTTCTAAACGCTCCCCTGCGCTATTCGCCAATTGCATGGCAATTTTTCCACCCATCGAATGACCAATCACAGAGAATTTTTGAATATTTAAAGCATCCAGTGTTTCCAGAATATCTTGTGCCATCACGGCATAATTCATTTCGAGTGAATGGGCTGACTGTCCATGATTACGGACATCAATTTGAATCACTGAATGTGACTCATAATATGCGCGTGCCAGCATACCCAAATTACTTAAACTGCCAAAAAGACCATGAATAAATACCAGCGGTGTTTTTTCTGTAGCATTTTCATTAAGGTACATTTGATGATTGAGAATCATGAATTTCTTTCATTACTTTTTTAGATGGAGATATGTTTATTGATAATTGAGATTTAATCAATTGCCATTTTAAAAAATGTATTATTGCTTAGGCTATTTGGGGATTATAAAAATGGACATAAAAATATTCCTCCTCCTCTACAAGATCATTCAACTTTGGATAATTTTTAAAATCAAGAAATACACGCGGTTAAATTTATAACAATATATTTAAAAACATATATTTATATTCGTAATCTTACAGGATTGATTCTTAGCTATATTTAGACCTTTCTATAAAATTGGCAATTTTAGATAGTGAATGCCATTTGCTTCAGTTTTTGGAAATTTCCCGCCTCTCATATTGATCTGGATTGCAGGTAAAATCAGTTTAGGCATAGACAAAGTGGCATTACGGCGGTTTCGTATCTCAATGAATTCGGCTTTTGATATACTCTCATTAAGGTGAATATTGGTATTTTTTTGCTTGGCAATACCACTTTCACAGCAATATTCCTGACGCTCTTTGAGTAAATAATCATGACAGAGGAAAACCCGGATATTTTCATCTAATTGATAGAGCTTTTTGACTAAATCAGCAGCACTACCCTTCGGAAAAATCATAGCGAGCTGTTCCATAGTTCGGTATAAGGTATTCTCCGACAAATACCGCATCACCAATCACATAGCCTTAGACAAGCAGATGTATGCCCTGGCGTTGGGATGTTATAAGCTGCCAATTCACCAATTCTAAACTGTTCGCCATCTTCAAATAAATGATCAAATAATTGATGTGCATTTAAGTACTTGAGGTCCAAGTTATAAATTGAACCAAACGTTTCCTGCACAATCGCAATCTTTTTGCTCATTGTGATTTTACTACCTAATTTTTTTAAATACTGCGATGTTGTGAGATGGTTTGGATGAATATTAGTTTCTAAAACTAATTCTATGCTTAGGCTATTTTGATGTATATAATTGATAATCTGATCTGCATGCGTAGTCTTTGTTATCGATGACGGCGCATCATAATCCCCAAAACACTATCGATATACGTCTTACACGGCGTAGTAATCTAAAGTACGGTTAAATCTTGTTTAATTTATTGCAGATCTTTTAGAAATCCAGACTGATCCCACTCACTACGTCTCCTAATACATCAATTAAATCACTGCCTACTTCTGCTGCCAAATCAAATATATCTAATCCTGAAGTCACATCGGTATTGTTATTCTTGTCTTGTTGCTCTTGCTCAATCTATTGTACTTCAAGATCTACATCTTTTGTTTCTATTTTTTCAGAAGGTTGAATATTTTCCATTTTTATCTAAGCCTTTGTTATTGATTTCGTAGTTATTATTCAGTTTTATAAACTACATCTTATAATATACACAATGTTATTTTTTAAAGATAATCTTTAGAATTTTTTATTCTGCTGCGAAATCCTTAAGGACTTTTTCTGCAAACCACCATGGCAATTGCTGAACATCAGGATTCATTTTCAAAGTTTCTGCAGATTGAATTTCCGCAATAAATGCTGCCTTTTCACCATTGGAAGAGTTGTCAAACAAATAAGTTCGATCACTAGCATCTACAGCCTGCATGAGTAAGTCCATACTACGGTAATAGCGTTCAACAATCTTTTGTTCCGGTACAGGATGTCCACCCACACTGACCCGATATTTAACTCGAGCAATATTAATCATCGGATCAACAGTCGACACATAGTACAAATAGGTTTTAAAACCCTGTCGTTTGGCTTCTTGTAGAAATTCCACTTTGGAAATATGCGACATCACCGTTTCAAAAGTAAAACTGATCTTTAAGCGTAAAAATTCCAGGCGAATATAATCAATAATACGTGCACAGAGATAGGAATCAATTTCCGAAGTATCAAACAGAATGTTCCCACCATCTAATAGAACAGGCTCAGTTGTTAGTAAAGGAATCAACTGTCCAGCATGCGGACGTTTTTTCTGTTTTAGGAAATCAATTAAAGCTTGTGCTTTTAAATCAGGATGATAAGCCATCAAATCCAGTTGATAGCTCGCCTTAAGGTTTTGTTCTAATTCATCGGCATTTAAATAAGCCCCAATATGATGGGGCAATAAATATTCTTTGACTGTACTCTTTCCAGATCCATTAGGACCGGCAAACATCCTTATTCTTGGTTGAGGCATTCAGTTATACAGCTGCCTCTTGTTTTCTCTTGCGTTTTAAGACTTTAGGAAGATGATCAACGCTCACATAAGCCTGAGATAAGTCATGAATCACGGTTTCTTGTCCATTGACTTCGCGTTGTAGCAGTTGCTGTTCTTTTGCGTAAACGACCGTCGCTACCGAACATGCTTTATCAAAGGCATGACGGAATGCATGTATAGCAAGTTTAGGAATCATATCATCCTCATATTTGCCTGCTTTCATGATGGTATAAGCTGTCATGGAACAACTCCCGTTACACAAGGTCTATTTCTATCTCATATTAACATAGTACAAATAATTGTCTATTTATACACCAACATAGAAATGTAACGAATGAGCAGATGGATTCAAAATTTAATCACGCGGTTTCATTCAAAGCGATTAAGTGACTTAGTGTGACTTATAGAATCACTTTAATCATTCCAGAAGTATTTTTAGAAGTCTTAATCCATATTTTAAACATTGTGACTTTTAGATCCAGATACTTAAAAAATAAAAGCCACTTATATAGTGGCTTTTATCGTCAATGAGAACAGCTTACTTTTATTTAAGCCTAAGGTTAGTCTTCTTTCCATACATCTTCATAATCTTCACGATCAATCATAAAGCGGAAACCTTCAGCCAAAGCCAGGTACGGAAGTACTTCAGGCAAAATATCCTGTAACTCTCGAACAGTCATGGTTTGAAAAAAATCTTGACCCTCACCCAGTTCTCCACCATAGATGAACCAAGCAACATTTTCTTCTGTTTCAGGCTTTTTACGAATCCCGACAATCGGTTCTTGATTTAATGTCTCTACCGCAACTGCAACAACATCATCACCACTCACTTTGATATAAGCAGAATCAAATTCCTCACACAATAGCTTTTGCTCTGCAATTAATTCTTCTAAGGGAGATTTCTGGTTCATGGCTTATACCTTGGTAAATTGAGCGGAATAGTGCATTTTATCCTAGATCATAAATAGGTAGGCAATCTTTTTATTTTCAGTGTTTTTTGTTAATCTTGAAAAAGTTACAAATTCAAGAAACAATAATGAAACTTAAAGATCAAGAGATAATAGAACATAGTCACGGCGGCAGACGTAAAAATGCCGGGCGAAAAACCCAATATCAAGAAAAAACGGTGGTCATGCGTGTGCCAGAGTCTAAAGTGCTGGAAATTAAAGCATGGCTACAGCCCAAGCCTGAAGATGATCGCATCAAAAACATTGAACTGCATCCAATTCAAATCCGAACACAATTAGATATTCCTTATCCCCTTGAATCGGTTGCCGCAGGTTTTCCGTCTCCTGCTCAAGATTACACAGAAGACTTTATCGACTTAAATGAATATTTGATTCATAACCCCCTCAGTACATTTGTATTGCGGGTAAATTCTTTGTCGATGAAAAATGCAGGTATAGACATAGACGACCAGATTCTAATTGATCGTAGCTTAAATGCGGAACACGGCGATATCGTTTTAGCTTTAATCAATAATGAGTTCACCGTAAAACGGCTGATGAAAGAAAAACAAAACAATGCTCCAGCTAAGATCTGGTTAAAAGCAGAAAATCCGGAATATCCGGATATTTATTTACATAGTGAAGATCAATTAATTATTTGGGGAGTAGTGACCTGTATTTTAAAAAAATTACGCTAATAAAATTATATAAGTGCAATAAAAACCGGTCTTTTTCTTTATCAATGAAAGACTCTAGTAAAATACTCAGTGTTTCATTGCAGCAAAGCAGCAAACATTTACAGATAGACAAAAGCCCCAAGATCATCTTGGGGCTTTTTGTTTAACACTTAGCGTTGCTGAGGATTTTTTTGCTGCTGTTGATTAGGTTGTTGCTGTTGTTGCTTACCAGTTTGTTGCTGCTGTTGTTGCTGTTTGTCACTTTGTGGGTTGTGTTGCTGTTGTTGACGTTGATTTTCGTTTTGTTGATTCGGTTGTTGATTAGCCATTTTCATATCCATCCTTTAATTGTTAGGGATATGCCGTACTAATTACGACTCTTACTAATCTAAAGGATATTTCCGTTTCACCAACCCCCAAACTGTATCGACTTAATTCATTGTAATATTCAAAATATTAATCTATTGATTTGTAGTAAGTAACCCTTGCATGGTTTTACGCTATTAACCGGAATTACACTGAAGCTTACACGAGGTTAAACCTCCTCATCTGATGCCCTATTGATTATTCACAATTTTTTTAATTTGAGTTTTTTTAAACATCTCTTTATTCTTAACTTGATAACGTTACAAAATCAAGATTAAAAATAATGAAAGAACAACTGTTTGCTTTAATAGATATTAATAACTGCTATGTGAGCTGTGAACGCGTATTTAACCCGCAGCTGAATAGAAAACCTGTGGTTGTACTCTCCAACAACGATGGTTGTGTGGTTTCCCGCAGTAATGAAGCCAAGGCTTTAAACATTGGCATGGCGATTCCATGGTACGAAATTGAGAAAGAAGCTTTGCAGGCGGGTGTAAAAGTATTTTCAAGTAATTATGCTTTATATGGGGATATGTCACGGCGCTTCTTTTTAATCCTAGAGCAATACTTCCATATAGATGATCTGGAACCTTATTCAATAGATGAATGCTTTATCCGGTTAACGCCTTATGCAAAAAATCTGGATATTCAACAATATTGCCGTGATTTGATCAGCACCATTGATCAATGGATTGGCCTACCCTGTTGTATTGGAGTTGGCGCGACTAAAACCCAAGCCAAACTGGCGAATCATTTTGCGAAAAAAAGAACCTGTTTTAAGTCACTGTGCTTTTTACCTGATTTAGATTTATGCAGTTATGAGAGCTTGCTTCAAGAAACACCTGTAGCAGATGTTTGGGGTATTGGTCGCAAAATCAGCAAACAACTTCAAGATTATGAAATTTATAATAGCTATGACTTAACTTTTGCCAATGAACAGCATCTAGCCAAGCAGTTCTCGGTGGTCATTGCACGCACCATTCGTGAGCTAAAAGGTCAATCCTGTATTGCCCTGGATGACCCGGCAATCCATTCAAAAAGAATCCTGTCCTCCCGCAGCTTTGCTTCAGCCTTAAGCGAAAAGTCCATCATAAAACAAGCTGTTACTTTCCATGTAAACCGTGCTTATAAACGCTTAACTGCACAACAGCAACTTTGTGCGTGTGTGCATGTGGCGC
Source organism: Acinetobacter sp. ANC 5414 (assembly GCF_013004295.1). Classification (NCBI taxonomy): domain Bacteria; kingdom Pseudomonadati; phylum Pseudomonadota; class Gammaproteobacteria; order Moraxellales; family Moraxellaceae; genus Acinetobacter; species Acinetobacter sp. ANC 5414. The sequence goes on along the minus strand of NZ_JABERM010000008.1, from coordinate 14,253 downwards.
TGTATGAAAAAATACCCAACCCACCCTATAAAAAGAGCACCTCCCATGCATTGGGTCTGGAATATGCAACTGATGATTTACTCACTTTAAACCACGCAGCATTAAAGCAAATAGATGTTTTATTTAAAGAAAATAAAAAGTATGTCAAAGTTGAAGTTATGCTTACTGCACTGCATTCCAAACAACAGCATATTCATGACTTATGGCAGCCATTAGAACTGATTCAACAGCGTGATAATTTGATGCAAACCTTATTAGAAATGAAGCAACGCTACGGCGCCGATTGCATACAAGTCGGTTACCATTCCGCCAGTCAAGCATGGCAAATGAAACAACATCACCGGTCTCCACGTTACACGACCTGTTGGCAAGAACTTCTGACCATCCATGATTCAGCAATGGCTGTTACAGAAAATAAATGAGCTGTTTTGGTCAATTCAGTTTACAATGTAAAAAATAGTAATAATTATAAAAAATGTCATTTTTTAACATTGCCAATTCCTTGCAAAGTTTCCATTATATAGCTCAGTTTTGACACATAGCTTCCGCATTGATTCAAACAGTTCATAATAAGAATGTGGAAATATATGCCATAATACGCAAACTTTGCTGACATCTTGCAGGGTAAAATTGCAAACTTATAATTGGAGCAAGCTGAATGAGCTCGACCATTTTGGTTATTCATGGACCGAATCTAAATTTGTTAGGAAAGCGAGAACCTGAAGTTTACGGATATCTCACCCTAGAAGATATTAACAAGAAGCTCATCGCTCAAGCTCAAAATTCATCTCTTTCGTTAGACACTTTCCAAAGTAACTGGGAAGGTGCAATTGTAGATCGAATTCATCAAGCCCAGCAAGAAGGCGTACAGTTCATCATTATCAATCCTGCAGCATTGACACATACTTCTGTTGCAGTACGCGATGCCCTTCTTGGTGTCGCAATCCCTTTTATTGAGGTTCATTTGTCGAATGTGCATGCTCGTGAAGCATTTAGACATCATTCATATTTATCCGATAAAGCCGTTGGCGTAATTTGCGGTTTAGGTGCTCAAGGCTATGCCGCAGCACTGGATTATGCCATCGAAAAAATTCAACTTTCTACGCAATCATAATTAGGAATACTGTCTCATGGATATCCGTAAAATCAAGAAACTCATCGACCTGATGATTGAATCTGACTTACAAGCGATAGAAGTTAAAGAAGGTGATCAATCCATCGCCTTAACTCGTCGCAATCCAGTGGTTGCAGCAGGTGTTCCAACCATGCCTACAGCTGTAGCAGCACCTGTTGCAAAAACGCCACGTGGCGCTGTAGAAACTTCACCAATGGTTGGTGTGTTCTATGCTGCACAAAGCCCTGGTGAAGCACCATTTGTTAAAGTGGGTCAAACCATCTCTGCAGGCGACACTTTAGGCATCATTGAAGCCATGAAAATCATGAACCCGATTGAAGCAACTCAAAGCGGTGTGGTTGAAGAAATTCTGGTTAAAAATGGTGAAGTCATTCAGTTTGGTCAACCACTTTTCCGCTATCGCGCGTAAAACCACGGGGATTTATAATGTTGCAAAAGGTGTTAATTGCAAACCGTGGTGAAATTGCTTTACGCATCACCCGCGCTTGCAAAACTTTAGGAATTAAAACGGTTGGTATTTATTCCGATGCCGATAAAGACCTCATGCACCTTCGCTTTGTGGATGAAGCAGTGTGTATAGGTCCGGGTGCAAGTAGTGAAAGCTATTTGAATATTCCAGCCATTATTACTGCTGCTGAAATCACTGGTGCAGATGCCATCCATCCGGGTTATGGCTTCTTGTCTGAAAATGCCGAATTTGCGGAAATTGTCGAAAATTCAGGTTTTATCTTCATTGGCCCACGTCCAGAACATATTCGCTTAATGGGGAACAAAGTTTCTGCCATTATTGCAATGAAAAAAGCTGGTGTACCAACCGTTCCAGGCTGTGACCATGCTGTAACCATTCACAATGCCCTTGCTGAAGCAAAAGAAATTGGCTTTCCGCTGATTGTTAAAGCGGCATCAGGTGGTGGTGGTCGTGGTATGCGTATTGTTGAACGCGTCGATACCTTACTTGAATCTGTTCAGGCTGCACAGCGTGATGCTGAAATGTGGTTTGGTGATGATACCGTTTACATGGAACGTTTCCTGCAAAAACCTCGCCATGTTGAAGTGCAGGTTTTGGCAGATGGTAATGGTCATGCAATTCACCTGTATGATCGCGACTGTTCTTTACAACGTCGCCATCAAAAAGTATTAGAAGAAGCACCTGCTCCAGGCTTACCGGAACAGGCGCGTGCCGATATTTTAGAAGCCTGTGTCAATGCATGTAAACTTATGCAATACCGTGGTGCCGGTACATTCGAGTTCTTGTTTGAAGATGATGAATTCTTCTTCATTGAAATGAATACCCGTGTTCAGGTTGAGCATCCAGTGACAGAAATGGTGACTGGTATCGACATTATTGAACAGCAACTGCTGATTGCGGGCGGTCTTGGTCTTAACATTGAACAAGCTGATGTTGAATGTCATGGTCATGCGATGGAATGCCGTATTAATGCGGAAGATCCAAGCAACTTCCTGCCATCTCCTGGGAAAATTGAGCATTATTATGCTCCAGGTGGTGCGGGTATTCGCTTAGATTCTCATATCTATCAAGGCTATAGTATTCCACCTTACTATGACTCAATGATTGCAAAACTCATTGCCCATGGTAAAGATCGTAAAACTTGTATTGCGCGTATGAAACAAGCATTAGAAGAAATGATCTTAACTGGAGTTAAGACCAATATTCCTTTACATAGGGATTTAATTCTGGAAGATGAGAATTTCTGCGATCAAGCTATGGATATTCATTATCTTGAAAAGCATTTGCTGCAAAAATTAGAAGGTCAGCAAAAAGAAGCTTCTTAATACGGACTTCTTAAATAAAAAAACCGCTCTTAATGAGCGGTTTTTTTATATCTGAATTTTATAACTTGGTTTTTAGCGATTAAGGTAAAACACGGCGTAATGTCGCAAAACATTGTTCTGCTTTTTCATTACTACAAAAGTTAATGGTCGATGGATTTTTCCACTGCACAAAATACTGGGAAATCTCGCCTGTTTGATCTTCCTGAAGACCCGAGCAATCTTTTTCATTATTGTCATACTTTACCTGTAAAACCAGTGCAGGTAACAAAGTACGTTCCTCTTGGGATTGCTGATAGTCATAAATGCCTGATGACCACTCTTGCCCACTTTTTATAATGACATTGTTATTACTTTTAAAATTATAATATTCAATACATTTTTTATTATTGGCAACTTGCATTCCCCATAAACCCACAATTTCGGGACGAGTTGTGACACGAATAGTATTTGAACTTTCTGTTTCAGTTGTGTCAGCTTCTGTTGCCACAACTGCTTTATTGTCATTTGCCATCGTTACAGATGAGCATAATATAAGTAAAATTGTTAGATATGCGTTTTTCATACAGAAGTTCAAGGCTAAAATTCTCTCTCTATAACTTAGCATATTTTTATGAAAAACCAGTATTTATCACCATATTACAACAATATATTCATTCATTTTTATCTGAAAAATAGCAATAAGATAGTGACTTGAAAATATTAAATTATTCATTATAAATCTGAATAACAATGATCTACTTCATATGACCTCTAACCACATCCTATATTTTTATTCATGATCAAAATATTCCTATTTTATTTTTTTGGATAGAAAATTAAATTTTTAACGCTTAGGCTATATTATAGAACAATAAAATGTTGCCCTTCGTAAACACTGATTGGCTCATCTACATACCCTTCTATACAGCAACAAGCCAACGCTTTTCTGATTATCAAAGTTGATCAAACACTTTATCAATCAAAAGCTTCAGGCTAAATCGGGTCAGTATTGCTTCTTGATATAAAATCCATTACAACAACTAAAGTTCATATCAAAAACAAAACAAGGACCTTAATGAATCTTTCTGAATATCTACAATATGACGGGCTAGGATTGGCCGAATTGGTTGTAAACAAAGAAATTTCATCTTCCGAATTACTGAATTTAGCATTAGAACGTGCAACCCATACCAATCCAAAATTAAATGCCATTATTATTCCAATGCATGACTATGCACAGAAACGTACTCAGCAAGAATTAACCGGTCCTTTTGCGGGTGTGCCTTTTTTAGTGAAGGACTTATTTCAAGAATATGCCGGCTACCCCACTTCATATGGCTGTAAAGGCTTAAAACGCATCAATCATATTTCTGAACATAATTCTGAAATTGTGAATCGTTGGGAAAATGCCGGCATTGTTACCTTTGGACGTACAAATACTCCAGAATTTGGCATTAAAGGAATTACCGAGCCTGATGCCTGGGGAACCTGTCACAACCCCTGGAATTTAAAACACAATAGTGGCGGTTCTTCAGGCGGTTCCGCATCTGCGGTTGCAGCAGGGATTGTTCCGATTGCCGGCGCTGGAGATGGCGGTGGTTCTATTCGTATTCCAGCATCGTACTGTGGCTTATTTGGTTTAAAACCAAGCCGTGGACGTACCCCTTGGGGACCACAAATGAGTGAAGCCATGCATGGAGCCGCTATTCAACACATCCTCGCAAAAACGGTACGCGATAGCGCAGCAATGCTGGATGCGACCCACGGCGCTGAACATAGTTCTTTATTTAAAATTGAACATCCTCAAAGTAGCTATTTAGACGCCATGCAACATCCGCCTAAAAAATTAAAAATCGCTTTTAGTACCCATTCACCTATAGGCACCCATGTTTCTAAAGATGCGATTGCTGCAGTTCACCATACAGCAAAATTATTGGAGTCATTAGGTCATACTGTGGTGGAAGATACACCACCAATTGATGGCATGGCGCTGGCCAAAGATTTTATTACCACCTGGTTCAGTCAGTTTTCTTATATCCTGGACCAGATTAAACAACAACATCAGGCAAAAGATAGTGATTTTGAACTGGATTCACTCGCACTTGCTGCCTTCGGTGGGCAAACCACGGCAATTGAGTATATTCACAACCTGAATAACTGGGGTGTCTATGCTACGAAAATGAATCATTTTTTTGATCGCTATGACTTATATTTAACCCCTGCAACCGCCACTGTCGCACCTAAAAATGGGGAAATTAAAATTCCCAACTGGCAAAAACCGATTTTGAAAAGCCTATTAAAACTTCGTAAAGCCCATTTACTGGCTCAAGGAAAATTGGTAGATCAAATTGTCAAAGAAAATCTAAAATGGGTTCCTTTTACACAGTTGGCCAATATTACCGGTCTTCCTGCAATGTCTGTTCCACTCTACTGGAATCAAGACAATTTGCCTTTAGGTTCACAGTTTATTGCTCCCTTTGCCCGTGAAGACTTATTACTGCAACTCGCAAATCAACTTGAACAAGCCCAGCCTTGGTTTAATCGGTACAGTGAAATTCAACTGTAAAATAAGCACACAATATTTGAGCTTTTACTTTTAGGCTTGTTGGATCTGTTTCGGTAGCCATCGAACAAACAGCAAGCCCATTAAAGTTGAAAGCCCTGCAATCATAAAAACCATCTCGCCAGAGATCAGTTGCCAATATCTCCCTGCCAAGATACTGCCTATAGCTACACCCAAACCCCACATGGTGCTATACATCGCTTGCCCACGACCTTGTTGCCCCATTGAAAAATTCTGAAAAATAATGCGCATGGCAATCATATGAAACAAGCCAAAACTAAATGCATGAATGGTTTGTGCTAAAAACTGCGCAATAAATAAATTGGGTAATAGACCAACCACAATCCATCTTGCTCCGGTCAGCACCAGGCACAGGCTCACCAGACTACGCCAAGAAAATCGAGTTAAGAAAATATTGGCAAAAGCGAACATGATAATTTCAGCAATCACGCCAACCGACCATAAAAAGCCGATTTCAGTGGTACTAAAACCAATTTGATGCAAATAATTGCTATAAAAACTATAAAATGGTGCATGAGAAAATAACAACACAAATTCAATTGCAAAAAACGCAGCCACGATAGGTCGTTTTAATATCGGTAACAGTGGTTCTAATTGCGGCTGTGCGTGCGGTGCTGCATTCGGCTCTTTAATGCTAAAGGACCAAATAAAAGCCAGAAATGCAATACACAGCAACATGACCGGTAACATTGAAATCGGTACAATTTCCAATAAAGCTCCGATGCCAAACACAGCCACAATAAAGCCTATAGAACCCCACTTTCTCACTTTGCCATACAATTGAGTTCGTTTTTCACCTAACCAGAATAAAGTTACCCCTTCAAATTGCGCTAAAATTGCATTTTGAAAAAAACTAAAAATAAGCATGAGTAAGGCGACAGATTGGAAAGTATTTGGAATCAGGAAAATCATGAACCAAATACAAGCCTCCATCCAGGTTGCAATACGCACCAACAGCATTCTTTTGCCAGATTTATCGGCAATCCATCCCCAAATAAACGGTGCAAAAAATCGTGTCACAATCGCAATGGAAGATAAAAGCCCGATTTCTTGATAATTAAAGCCCTGATCCTCAAGATAAAGGTTCCAAAAAGGCATGAAAGTTCCTACTATTGAATAGTAGAAAAAGTAGAATCCTGACAGTTTATGTTGGATTGGCAAGCTTAGCATTTAGTTGCATTCCATTGTATTTTCAATAACTTAAAACATTTAATAGTTGCATCACATTGCATAATTTTGCCACTAATTGCACTTCAATAGTCTACAAATCTGTCTACAAAAATTAAAATAAATATTTTTTCATTTTTTGTAGACTACTAGTAGGTAGCCCCCAATCATACTGATTTTATTTTAAAAATTTATAAAAACAGAATCGAATGCACAAAATATTGTCATGATTCATGATAGTCATTTTAAAGGAAAGCTTGTTATGGTTGTGACATTACAGGGGTACTCACCACGTTAACACAACAAAATCTTCTCAATAAGAATTCTTGTGCTCAATGAGCAATGTAAGGTCATGTCACGCCAGAACCTAACGTAGAATTACTTTAGGTGGGAAGTTTTTTGACGATAGCCTATTAGAAATATTATGAAATTTTCAGAATAAATTATGATCAGATCTAATGGTAAAAATACTGATATATTTAAAATTAGATTTATAAAAAATGGAGTACATTCTCGTGATTAAAATAAAAAATCATATGCTGAAGATAGTACTAAGTTGTATTTTCTTAAGTTCTGCATCTGTAATTGCCTCTCCACCAATCTCCTCTCGCAGTACAGCTCAAATACCTACTGTAGCGGGTACAAAGCCAGGTACTTTATTATCTATACAACCACAACAAACAGATTTATTTTCAAATGCATCACAACGATTTTTAATTACCTACCGTAGTCGCGGAATACAAACAGAACCAATTGTAGCTTCCGGATTTATTTTATTACCAAAAGGGAAAGCACCAAAAGGTGGCTGGCCAGTTTTAGCATGGGCTCATGGTACAACAGGCGTTGCTGATACCTGTGCTCCATCAGGAGATTATGTGAATGGACCCGTTCACGTTTATCAGCAAATAGTAGCAAAAGCTTTAAATGCTTGGCTTGCTCGCGGATATGCAGTAGTCGCACCAGACTATCAGGGTTTAGGTACACCAGGCGGACATCCATATATGAATGCTCAGAGTCAATTGCATACTGTAGTTGATGCTGTAAGAGCAATACATCTTTTAAAACCCAATCAACTAAGTAATAACTGGTTTGTCATGGGACATAGTCAAGGAGGTGCTGCTTCTCTTGCTGTCGCAGCATATGGACAAAAAGACGCACCTGAACTTAATTTACACGGTGCGGTAGCACTTGCGCCCGGCGGTTACCAATATGAGGGAATTGCTGAATATGTAGCAACTCACTCTCAAATTGATACAAGTGTCGCGGCATTTTTTCCAATCGTTCTTCTAGGTGCCGAAGCTGCAGATCCTAACCTTGCTCCAGAAAATTTAGTTAGCCCAGAAATGGGGGATATTCTTAATTCTGCACGTAGTCGTTGTTTGTCAGAATTGCAATCTGATCTAAAGGCAGCGCCTAAAACAGTTTTTAAACCAAATGTAGATTTGGCACCTTTAACAAATTATTTAAAAAAGCAGTCTATTGAAAATATGACACCTACCGTGCCAGTTCTACTTGTACAAGGTGAGAAAGATCAGCTTGTAGATTACCGTGGCACTTATGCTTACTATCAGCAAGTGTGCACGAAGCGAAAACCTATCGCGTTTCACCCAGTCAAAAATGGAGATCATCGTGACTCTTTAAGACAAAGTGAATTCCTGATTGGAAGTTTTATCAATTCAGTTGAACAAGGAAAATCTTTAAATACCTGTAGCGCAAAATAACAATGGAATGGTATAGCCCTCACTTGAGGGCTTTTTCAATTCACTTTGAATACTTAATCAATACCATTGCTACAGCTTTTGCAGCAGTCCAATACTTCGCATTAAATTGTGCCAACTCGGCTTCATTTGAAATAAATCCAAGTTCCACAATCAAACCGCCATTACTGATAAATCCAAGTTTTCCACGTGCTGACTGACTTTGATCAATCCAACCATTATCGCCACGCAACCGACTGCCAAAAACATTAGCAACCGCCTTGGATAAGTCTTGTGCCAATTTCTTATCTTTCGGTAGAGCAATGGTTTCAATGCCATTCGCATGTTTTGATGCTGCGGCATTCATATGAAATTCAACTGCTACAGATGAGCCTTTGATGAGCTTAATGGCTGTGCTTAAGTCTTGGTTAAGTGTGCCCACCCCATCCGTTTTATATTGAATTCCTGCTTCAGATAAATAATGTGCCACGGCATTACGGAACTGAGCAGCAAGATCAGCTTCTTTAAATTTACCATTCACCGCACCGGGATCGGAATTGCTATGCCCAGCTGTGACTGTGACAAACTGGTTTACGCCATGTAATTCAGGTTGCTTTTTAAGTCGAGCAAGCACCATGGCCACACCAACAAAACAACCTATCCATTCCGCGATATTTTCAGGAATCTTATTTTTAAGCTCTTGTGGGATTAGGTTCCAGATATTAACAAACTGTTCTGATAATAAAATTAAGGCATAAAAAAAGGCGCTAATTGCGCCTACTTGTACCGACTTGAGTTTCCAAGCCTCTTTCCAGTTATCGATTAGTTTCATTTAATACTCCAATTTCCTGATTGACGTCTAAGCCATGCTTCAATAAATGTGCTTCCCAAAATCCCTAAAGCCGATGCAATTGCGATCAAGGCTAATGGGTTAATGTCTGGTATCTGCAATACAATTGCGCCTGAAATTGTCGATGTTGCAGCGCCTAAAATCGTGCGCCCAATCATCAAGCGCCATGTCAGCTTTTCATCTGAAACAAGCAGCTTTGCAAAGCAGATACATGCCCCAATCACAATGAGTAGCAGTAAATTTTTTTCATGCTCTTGCATGAATCCCCCTAAATTTTGGCAATAAAAAAGCACCTGAAGGTGCATTGTGTTGTTGAAATTTAAACTTCTATTTGCGAATACTGTCCGGTTGGTGCTGGTCGTAAAATTACCTGATTGGCAACAAATACCCGTGCACCTAAATTGTAGGTTGTACCTGAGGTACAAAGTACTGGACCAGACCCTCCGTCGATCTGCACCCGATATTCTGGATGATTGACTGAGGTGATAGTGCCAATGTATTCAGCATGTGTTGGATTGAGTAGCTTTCGCAGTTCAAACAAAGGATTACTCACGGCTGATGCGCTCCACAGTAATGGTTTCGTTTACCTTGTTATGTGAAAAACTACCACTCACCCCACCACCGAGCATTAAATGCGATAGTTTTACCCGGTAGCATCTCTCCTATTTCTTGGCTCACTGGAATATCTGCAAAAGTATGTAGCTCCTGAATACTTGATTTAATAAGTTCAGCTTTTCCGTAACTTGCACCAGACACCACGTTAAACAATGGCCCTGTAACTGTTCCAAGTGGAACATCACCAGAAGTTCCACGCTGCATCACCTTTAGGCTCTCACCGCTACGGCTATTCACTACTGTAATAGCATTGAAGTCAGCAATATATTCATCGTTCTGCTTGATGGTCTGCTGCATCACCACGCTTTCAGGTAGCAGGATGTCATAATCATCAACAGTTAGAGAATCCCAATAGCCTTTTTGGTAGCGGGGTAAAATGCTCAATGTATTACCTGATTTCCGGCTATAGATAAAACCACCGCCCGCATCAACTACCTGTTTAATGGCATCAATTGGCGCAAGTTCTGCATAGCTCAGGCTTTCTGTTTGCACAATCCAGCCTAACTCATCAATCAATTTCCAATCCAAAGCGGTATTGGGCTGAGCTCGATCAAGTTCAGCCTGCACCAGTTGAACAGAGGTACGCTCATTATCCTGAATAAATGAGCGTGTTGGTCCGTACTTGTCAGAATTTAATGCAGTCACACTTCGACCAGGGTAGGTATATAAAACACTGGCAAAGCGACGGGTTTCCTCTGGATCTTCAAGCAGAATATGATGCTCAAAACCATTGATCATGACTTTCAGAATCACTGGCTGCCCATCAATCGGCTGAAGCTTGTCTTTTTCAGTATGAGAGACTGTGATTGAGTAGGTCCAACACCACTGTGATCGGCTGGTGCTGTATATACCATCGATGACTTGGATTTTTTCACCAGTATCCAGTCGCTCAGCTGTTAATGTATTCACGATATACCACCAGTTTCTATTCGGTAGTGCAGAAATACAGTCATCTGCACCAAAATTTAAAACAACATTGTGTGAATCAACTTCATTGCAAAGGCAGATGAAATTAAGGCCTGTGTTTCCTTTATATTTTGGGATTTCGGGCTTAGGCCACGGCAAAATCGGGTGTTTGCGATAATGAATTGCTTTGGCTTTATCCCAAGGTAAATGTGACTGAATTGGTTGTGACTGAATCAATCCAGAATTCCCCGTTATTCACAGATGGAAGTGCACCTGAATCAACTTTTAAAACACGATCTGCTAGATAACCATGTGCACCACCATAAGTGAAGGTAACCTGATTGCCTGAGACCATCACACTCGATACTGTTTGCACGTTATAGCCTAACGCAAGCATCTTTTTAAAACGATCTGGAAACAATGCTTTTGATCCAGCACAGAAATCCAAACCAATGTCCGAAAAATCAAATAATTTAGTTTGCGTCTGCTTCATCGCCATTTTTATTTACTCATAAAAAAGACCGCATAAAGCGGTCATATTTGATTCAGATTTTAGACAACGCGGTCAATATCGCCACGTAGCATGATTTGGAATTGATCAGAGATAGCAGCTGGTTCGGATTGCTTTACGGTTCGAATCACCCATACCGGGAAGTTTGCAGCAATCGTATTGAAGCGCAAGACATTGCCATTTGCCCAACCTATCCCCCAGCCTTCTTTTTTAATAAGGAAGTAAGGAACACCGGTCACTGGATTAAGCCAAGAATCTCTGAATCCAGTGGAATATAGGTATAAGCTACAGCGTTATAACGAACAGATGAGGAATCCACCCAAACTGGGACATTGATATATGTGTCCGCTCCTTCCTGATATTCCAGCAACGGGTCATACCAGTTATTCGCTTCAATCTCTGCTCGGTTAGCTTCGGTGATTTTGGTTTTGGTGTAAAATAAAATCGTAACAAAACCATTGTCCCAATTGACCTGACCATGCGCCTGACTGGTTTCAATCCCCCCATTTTCATCGGCGGTCAGTGTCAGTTGCCCGTGTGCAATGGTCCCCACTACCACAGTTAAAGACTGTGGACGGATCGGCATGATCGGTGTTCTAAAGCTGATTTTATTGACTGGCGGGAGATCGGTTGTTGTGGTTAAGGATTCCAGGCTAATCGTGTTATCTGTATTCGGTGTCCATGAGTCAATTTCAACAATACCTGTTCCGTACTGAATCACACCAGACTGAATCCCGCTGTTATTGGCGGGATCCACATTGCGATAAAGCAAACCGGCGCGATCCAAAAATGTGTCAGTACCAACCTTGAATCGTGCTGAACCTATCAAAATCTGTTCATCAAATCCAGAAGATAAATCCAGCTTGAGCTTATTTGCGGTAATTGTATGTGTTGCCGAGTTAGATCCTGATGTATCACGATATTTAACTTTCACATCGACAGCATTAAAGGCTTTGAGTTCAACCTGTTCACCTTGAATACTGGATGCTTGCGGAGAGTAAAAAGACATAATTCCTCGCTATGCTGACGCATAAACAGTCATTGGTGTGTAAGCAAACACAAACTTGTTTGTAGTGGATTGTGGTGTCACTTCAATTGCGCCAGTAGCATAAATAATGCTGCCCTGTACTTGACCGCGACTATTTACCAGATTGCCAACTGTAGAATTCACTGGTACATCTATTAGTGTTGCAGTTCCTGAATTTGATCCATCGCTACTTTTAACCGGAATACTCAACTCAACACTATTAGACTGAATGGCTGATCCCGTACCAATCGTAAACACTAGTTTTTGGTTAGCATCTGGTGCAACATCGGTTTTGGTTTGTTCAATCGATGTGCCGTAGTTGTAGACTACTGAGAAGACTGTGCCTTTTTGCGGCAATTTATCTGGAATAATCTTACCGATACCGGTTGCATAGTTAATTCCACCTGTCGCATCACCGGTAAACTTACCTTGAGCATTTGAAGTCGCTGTTTTAACTACCCCTTCAAGAGTCCAGTTAATAGTGATACCTGGTAAAACACCTGCACGACCTAAATCAAAATCAAATGAAGCTTTATTTACGCTCAAGTTTGATCTTATAAAAGTGACAATCGGTGTACCCCAATTCAATAGGATTGGAGTATCCACGTCAGGTAAAGCACCAGTGGTTAAGAGCCATGAACCAGTTTCATAGTTAATCATGCCCGAGCCAAAGGAAGGACTGGCAGCCTTGAGCTGTCCTGATCCATCATCCTGCAAGGTATAAAACTTGCCCTGACTCATGTATGAGATCGACAAAGCACCAGGTGCTGGAATAGGAATTAAAATCCCTGTCCAGTTGGTGCTTTGGTTATTCTGAGTCACTGGAATGGCATGGCTTTGATAATACTGATTCGGTGCGGAAGCTGGTTTAAATGTGATATCAAGATTCACTGTTCCAGTTGATGCAGATGATGTCCACTGAATCAAGCCACGCTGATAATCAATCATTCCGACTTGTGTGCTTTGGGTGTTCTTTAATAAGCCACCATGATCGGTGATTGCCTGACCTTGCAAGGTAAAAGACACGCTTGATGGAATAACCGCTGAGCCAATATAAAGATTCTGACTAACCCCAATAGTTATATTTGGATAATTGACTGTAATGACTCCTTCGCTGCCTGCTACCAACACCACACTTTCACCAGCAGCATTCACATCAATGATCGGGGTTTCAGTCTGAGCAGATGGAATCAGCTGCGCAAAGATGCTTTTGGCATTAACAGTAAATTCACCAAGATTCGCATCAGATGCTAATGCAGTAGATGAGTAATACAGCCCAGTATCAGCAACGATGGTATCGCGGATAATGGTTTTTGATTTTTCACCGTTGTACCACTGACGTGCTGACAAACCAACAAAATCAACTTCAATCGGATCGCTCAGGGAGTAGGTCGCAATCTTATAGTCAATATTCTTATTATCCACCACTATAATCGCAGTACGTGGTTCAACCTTGGTGATCCGCACATATTGCTCACGCTCTGTAGCTTTGCCTTCATCACTAATCAGAACAATGGTGTCGCCCACCGAAGACTCTGTTTCTTGAGGAAACATAGCTACCTGTAATGACTTCATGCCTTTCCAGTGTGTATCCAGCGGGGTGCCAGCAATCTGACCGCCTTTGGCTAGGTAGTTTTCCACCCGATTTTGTGCAGACTGACGTTCATCGGTCCAGTTCTTGGTGCTGAATAGCAATGCTGAGACGTTTGGGTCTTTGGGAAGTTCAGAGATAAAGACCGTTGCACCCATTAATAGATCAGTGTCTTCAGTTATCACCGCCGGGAAAAGTTTACGCATGGATACATCACCCATGGTTCGATCCATTTCAGATACATCATTAAACAGGTTATTACTGATACCATCTTGAACTACAACGCCAGAGTATTTACCACCGCCATCCGAGTTGTCAGTCAAGCGTTCAGACTTGTAAATTACTAAATCTTTGGTTTCAATCGCCATCGTTTAACTCCGTAAAGCGTAAGGTCACG
>NZ_JABERM010000007.1:0-55844 GCF_013004295.1 Acinetobacter sp. ANC 5414 | reverse complement strand
AGAAGTGAAACCTCTTTGCGCTGATGGTAGTGTGGGGTTACCCATGTGAGAGTAAGTCATCGCCAGCTCATTCATTCTAAAATCCCCCTGACTCGTAGAGCAGGGGGATTTTTTTATGTGCGGAAGAAGTGAAAGCAAAAATAAAGTTCCCGCAAGCAGCTAAAAAATGAAAGAAGCGTGAATCCTAATTTTTATTTCAGCTGTCGTCGTGCATGTTTAAACGCAGTTCTTAACCCTTCTTCCAAAGTGGGATGATAAAAAGGTTTATCTAAGATTTCATCAATTGTTAAATCTTCTGCGATGATCCAAGATAATAAATGCGCCATATGTTCAGCAGACTCAACAAAAAGTTCACTTCCTAAAAATTTTCGTGTTGCTTTATCAATATAAACTTCAATAGCCCCTTTATTTTTACCCAAAACTATTGCTCGGCCTTGTTTTTCGTATGAAACGAGTCCAGTGATAAATTTAACCTTAGATTGAGTAAGCTGTCTGAAACTCTGTCCCACAATCGCCATTTCAGGTTGACTAAAAACAATCCCCAGTGGAGAGAGAGTTTTGATATTGTTAAGTTTAGGAAAGTTTAAACAATTATGAACTATGGTTCGCCCTTCGTGAGCAGCTTCATGCTGAATTGGCGAGTTGGTATGGGCATCGCCAATAATGAAGATTGGATAATCATCTAATTGTTTAGTTTTTTCATCTACAGGAAGTTTTTTTAGATCACTAAATTCAGAATTGATATTCTCTAGATTTAAACTACTTAAATAACTGTTACGTCCTGTCGCCATCAATAAATAATCTGCAGTGATACTGTTTAGAGTTCCATTTTCTGTGTAATTGATTTTAACTTTATTGCGAAATTTTCTAACTTGTTCTGGGAGTACTTCAAACTTGATATTTAATTCTTCACTTAAAATATTTTGAGCAATCTTTTGTAGTTCTGGACTAGTAAGAGAGCCAACTTTACGACTACGTGCAAAAACAGTCGTTTTAACCCCTAAACGTTGCATGGCTTGCGCGAGTTCAATGGCTATAACCCCACTGCCTATCACTGCTAATGATTTAGGCAGGGTTTCTAGTTCAAAGATTTGATCAGATGTGATGAGCTTATCACCAAGTTCCTCTTTCCAATCACTATTAATAGTGGGGGTAGATCCAACAGCGATAATAAAACTTTTAGCTTGGTAGTGTTGTTGATTAACTTGAACCGTTTTTGAATCGATGAAATGGGCTTTTCCAGAGATTTTATGGGTATTATCCCAGCTATTAACTTCTTTGAGTGTTGCATTGGTAAAATGATCACGTAGCTCTCTTACATGTCGCATTACTTGAGAAGTGCCTATTTTAGCTGAAACCCTTAATGCAACTTCTTGAGCATGTTGAATTTCATACATTCTGTTGGCGGTTGAGATGAGTACTTTACTTGGCATACATCCAACACGAGCACATGTGGTATCCCAAGGGCCATTATTAATAATAAGAATGTTTTGGGTGTGCTTTATTGCTTCTTTATATGCAGATATTCCTGCAGTACCCGCACCGATGATAATGATGTCGTACATTGTGAAATAACTCTCATTTTTATATTTTTAAGGCTAACACACTTAAACATTTATCATGCTTTTGTTTACATAAACTACTATCTATGATTACATATCGAGCAATATTAATTAATAACAAGCTCTAAAATTTTGAGGGTTCCGGGGATATTCATGAGTAAAAATATTAGTTTAAAATTATCTACAGTTGCTTTGGCTGTTTTACTTGCAAGTTGTGGTGGCGGTGGTAGTGAAGGTTATTTTAATAAGCAAGGTTCTAGTTCAGGTAATGCTTTGAACCCTAGCACGGGCGAAGAAGTAAAATCTGTTAATATTAGTACTATTCAATTGATTGATCAAAATGGTAACTTAACTCAGGCAATCGCAGCAGAAGGTGTGATCGCTAAAGTAAAAGTAACAGATCAGTCAGGTAAAGGAATTAGTGGTGCATTGGTTACATTTACAGTGACTGGTGGTGTTGTTTTAGGTAGTACCAATGGTGCTGTTTTAACCAATACCAACGGTGAAGCGAGTATCTCTGTTAAACCTGAAAATATAAATACCAATGGTGCTTATCAAATTTCTGCAATTGCAGATTTTGATGGTGCTAAAGCATCAACAAAAGCACTTAATTTCTCACTTCAAGCAACCAATATTATTTTAGTCGATATGACTGCAGCTAGTACTCAATTAGAGTCTGGCGGCTCAACAAATATCACGTTAAAAACGCAAGATGCAAATACAAAAGTTAATCAGAATAATGTCAATGTAGAATTCACTGCAACATGTGGTAAATTTGAACCAGCTACTGTTATATCGTCTAACCAAGGTGATATTACTACAGCCTATAGAGCTATAGATGCAGCTGGTAAATTGTGTGAAGGTAAGCAAACGATTACTGCTATTGGTTCCAATATCCCAGCGAAAATAATCGAGGTGGATATAGCTGCAATTGAAGCAAACTCTTTAGTTTATACCTCTGATGCAGTAAATTTGGGGATTAAAAGCAGTGGTTCTGCATCATCAGGTCAAATTGAATTTACACTTTATGCAAATGGTATTCCAGCTGCAAATAAAGATGTGAATATTGAGCTATTACGAGGCCCTAAGGACCTAAGTTTTTATGAGTTGGGTAATCGTACTGTACAAAAGATTGCAAGTGATCCAGATGGCAAAGTACGTGTAAACTTATATCCAGGAAATATACCAGGTCCAGTTGAGATTAAAGCTACTTTGGTAGCCAATAGTAATGTATCAGCTTTATCTAAAAATGTAGCAATTTCCACAGGACGTGTAACTCAGAATGGTTTAAGTTTATCGGTATCTAAGAACTCACTACAAAATGTAATTGATGGTGATAGTGCTACTGTTATAGCATTAATGGCAGATCGTAATGGTAATAAAGTTCCAGATGGAACTGTCATTAGCTTTGTTGCAGAAGGCGGAAGTATTACGCCTAATTGTTCCTCTAAAGATGGCCAGTGTTCAGTTACTTTGATTACTCAGAATCCTCGTCCTTTAGATAACCGTGTGACTGTATTAGCTTATGTAGAGGGCGATAAATCCTTCCTTGATAAAGATGGTGATAATATTTATACGATTGGGATAGATACATTAATTAGCAATATTGGTGATTTTTTCCGTGATGATAATGAAGATAATCTTTATAGTGCTAACTTAGGTGAATATTTGTATAAGCGTGGTGCAAGTGGAGCAACATGTGCGGCTTCCGGAATTAAACAGCCGAATATTGTAGCAACATGTGATAATAATTTAGATGGAGTGATCCGGCAGCAGCTTTTATTTGCATTTGCTGAAAATACACCAACTTTTACCAATGTGAATGCAAGTGGAAGTTTATTATCTTTTAATATGTATGGTAATAGTGCTCAAGGTGTACCAATGCCAACAGGTACAACAGTGAGTGTCACTCCTGAGGATAATACAAAAAATAACGATTTATCTTGTACCGCAGAGTTATCAGTAGGAAGTTCGCCTGTCGCAAATGTATTTAATCTTTTGACGCCAAGCACATTTAAAAATAGTAATCAAACTTATTATGGCTATCGTCTAAAAGAATGTGCGGTAGGAGATACGTTGAAAGTTTCTGTTTCTTCGCCAGATAGTAAAGTATCAACGATATATGTATCTTATCAATAGAAATTGTATTTATAGAAAAAACAGCGCTTCGGCGCTGTTTTTTTATTGGATTAAATATTTTAAATCGAAGCCCCCACACTTACCCCAACCGTAGGTCGAACATTCATCGAGCTACATCCAATAACGACACATGAAATAAGGAGTAGAAAAATTATTTTATTCATTGAGCAATCCCAGTTTTTTTGCTTCATCAAATAATAAAGAAGAGCGTGGTGTGCCACTTCGACATATCATTAAAATTGGTTTTGGAAGCTCATTATAATATTTTGAAAATTCAATCATGTCTATTTTAGAAACTTTACCGATTGATACTCTGTTGATAAATAAAACTAACATGAGCGTGTTCGTTAATATTGCGCAATTGATTGACGGAAACCAAATTGTCTTGTTCCTAATCCGAACGATTCACAATGACCGATCTAAAACCTTAACGTATCAAAGTTTCAAATTTGTTTGCCATCATTTGACCTGTAACACTTACAGAAGAATTTAAACTACTGATTTAATCCGTAGTTTCAGCAAATATCTGTGTATTGCAGGTCAAACTTAAACTAAATAAAGCACTATAAACAACGTGCTTAATCATCCAGTAAATCCATTTGTTTTGCGATTTGATATAAATTATTTGAGCGATTACCTGTACGACAAAACATCAATACTGGTTTCGGAAGTTCATTGAAGTGATTGGCAAATGTACGTACATCGACTTCAGTAATTTGACCCGCAACGACAGGCTGGAAAACGTAATCTAAACCCGCATTACGCGCAGCTTCTTCAATTTGTGCACTTGTAGGTTGTTCTGAACCACCTTCCATATCCGGACGGTTGTTGATAATCGATTTAAAACCTTTCTCGGCAACTTGTGCTACCTGTTCCGGGGTGATTTGACCTGCAAAGCCGACATTTTCACTCATTTCGTCACTCCATAATTCGTTAAATAGATTTATGCTTTATGATAGCATTAAGCTGAAACTGGAGCTTAATCTGTTGAAATTTTTATAAGCGATTACAACCATAAAATAACGCAATGGAGCGCGTATGCATTCCTATACAGTTGAACCACTTTATGTAAATAGTGGGAAAGAGGTCATTGCTGCAGATTTTTACCGTCCCAAAACTGAACATAAGCCTGCTGTCATTATTATGGCGCATGGTTTGGCAGCCTTACGTCAATTTAAACTGGTTCAGTATGCCAAGCGTTTTGCTCAAGCGGGCTATGCAGTGGTATTGTTTGATTATCGTTATTGGGGTGGGAGCACAGGCCGCCCACGTGAATTGGTATCGATTCAATCTCAATTAGAAGATTGGCGAACCATGATTGCGCATATTCTAGAGCGAAAATCAGTAGACACGCGACGGATCGTACTTTGGGGAACCTCTTTAAGTGGAGGGTATGTCTTAAATTTGGCTGCAGAATTAAAAAATATTCAAGCCATAATCGCACAAATTCCCTTTGTTGATGGGACAGAAAGTGCCAAGCTTTACCCTTTACAACAACTACCGAAAGCATTAAAAATATCAAGTCAGGACTATATGGGTGCAAAAGTGGGCATGTCCCCAAAAACCTTACCTGTCGTAGACCGAAAGGGTTTATGTTTTATGCCGACAGCCGATAGTTATGACGGATATTTATCCATTGTCAATCCAGATTATTTCTGGAGTGGAGAGATTCCAGCGCGGGTCTTTTTTAATTTAATTCGTTATCGTCCTATTCAGGATGTGCGTAAAATTAGTGTTCCAGTTTTATTTATTGCTTCCAAACAAGATAGCCTGATTCCCCTTGAGTCGAGTCGTGAAACAGCAACCAATATTGCACCTTATGTACAATACCATGAGTGGGATATGCAACATTTTGATATTTATCATGGTCAATGGTTTGAAAAAGCCATAACTACCCAATTAGAATTTTTACATCAACATATTGGAGTGAGCTAAATGATTATTGTATGTTCTGCGTGTGGCGCTAGAAACCGAGTACCTGAAGATAAACTAGAGGCAAATCCAAACTGTGGTCAGTGTCAACATGCGCTTATTCCTCTGGCTCCAATTGAATTGAATGAGCACAATTTTAGTAATTTTGTCACCCACAGTGATTTGCCTGTACTGATTGATTTATGGGCGGAATGGTGTGGTCCTTGCAAGATGATGGCTCCTCATTTTGAACAGGTGGCAAAACAAAATCCAAGAGTGATTTTTGCGAAAATTAATACTGAACAATCACCCCGACTCAGTGGTGCTTTTAATGTACGAAGTATTCCCACATTAGTTTTGATGAATAAAGCCAACGAAATTGCTAGAATAAGTGGTGCTTTACGATCTACAGAGCTGCAACAGTGGCTAGATCAACAATTGAATGCCAAAACTGGGAGCTAATGTGTCAGATACTTATGTAAAACCTGAAGGAACCCTTTCCCTTCAAACCATTGCGATGCCAGCAGATACCAACTGGAGTGGTGATGTCTTTGGTGGGTGGATTGTTTCACAAATGGATTTGGCAGGTGCAATTCACGCAGAGCGTTTCAGTAAAGGGCGCTGTGCAACCATTTCGATTAATCAGATGACTTTTCTTGTTCCGGTAAAAGTCGGTGATGTGATTAGTTGCTATACCAAGATTTTAAAAGTGGGTAATACCTCAATTCAAATGCAAATTGAAGTGTGGGACAGCCATGATGATTCACGTGAACCAATCCGTGTGACCGAAGGGGTATTTACTTTTGTTGCGGTAGACGTGAAAGGTGGAAAGCGTCAAATTCCCGATGATGTAAAACAAAAATATTTAGCATCGCAACCCGCGTAAGAATCATATAAAAAAGCCCAACAATGATTGGGCTTTTTTATATTTTGAATTTTTTAAAACAGCATCTGGTTTATTTTGAACTAAGCAATATTCTTTACATAAGTAAAAATTCGTCACTTGATTTAGCTTTAGGCAACGAAAATTAAAAATTAAATTATCTTTTTAATTGTGACTTGGATACCCAAGCCCAGAGCATTTCGCATTGAATTGGCTCTTCACCTGATTCATCTGTAACATGAACTGAAACTAAGGTTTCACCTTTTTCAGTACTTTGCATTAATTTTTGCTGATCATCGGTGAGTGCTGCAGTGGCAGTCATGGCACCTTTAGTTGGGCGTTTAAAATCGATTTTTAAACTTTTGATGAGCATAATACAGGAGTCAGGAACATTCATCCCGGTGACAAAACCAGTGGCTGTTTCAGCAATCAGTGCCATGGCACAGGCATGTACCTGACCAATATGGTTCTGCACTGCACGATGGTTTTCGATTTTCACCACCACTTTGGCGTGGCTTACTTCGAGATAGCGAATATTGGCACTACCCACCATCGGCACGACCCGACCAAACGCTTTGCTCCACAGGGTACTGCGAAGACCTTTCGGGAGTTTAGAGGTGGCTTTAACCAGTTTTGATAAGCGATTGGTCGGTATCATGAAGTTCCTCGACTTACTGCATTAGTAGATTAGTCTTTAAAGTTATTAAACTGCAAAGGCACACCAAATTGTTGTTCTTTTAAGAACGCCATAATTTGTTGCAAAGTATCGCGCTTCTTGTCAGTTACACGAATTTTGTCACCTTGAATAGAAGATTGCGCTTTAATGCCGCTTTCTTTAATGGCTTTATTAATTTTTTTTGCAGTATCAGAGTCAAGACCATCTTTAAGCTTAATCACTTGAATGACATTTTTACCTGAAGCGGTCATTTTTTGTGGATCAAGGGCTTGAATATCCACTTTACGTTTAAAGAAATGATTTTCCAGCATGCTATATACCTGTTCGCATTGGAAATCACTTTCAGTCGTAATCTTGATTTCTTTATTTTTTTCGCTCAATTCAATAGAAACGTCTTGGCCACGGAAGTCAAAACGGGTCGCAATTTCTTTTTGCGTGTTTTGAACAGCATGATTTACTTCAAAAATTTCTAATTCAGATACAATATCGAAAGAAGGCATGGTTTAGACCTTTACAAAGGGAAAGAATATCTGAGATGCTAGGGATGTTTTCTTCATTTGCCAAGTGTTGTTTACATCAAAGGAGTGCGCAATGATCCGTAAACAAGAAATTACAACATTTGAGTTCCCAGAAAATGCGGTTATCTGGGATGTTCGTGATACAAAAGCCTTTGCTGAAGGTCATGTAAAAGGTGCTGTAAATCAGCCCATCGATGACTTGAGTGCAGACAGCTTAACTCAAGTGGAGTCGGATCAGACCATTTACATTTTATGTGGTGGTGGTAGTAAAGCACCACGTGCTGCTGAAAAGTTAGATAGCTTCGATAGCTCACGTGAGTATGTTGTATTGATGGGTGGCACTCGTGCTGCACGCGATGCAGGATTCCCTTTAGAACAGGGCGCTTAAGAAAAAAGCACCGTAAGGTGCTTTTTTAATGGCTAAAAAATGAATTCCGCTCAATCCCTCTTGGTATAAAGGGGATTTTTTATTTTGCTGGTTTTTAGAGCGAGCTTGGGACTGGCTTTTGATAGTAAGGCTTTTTCGGTTTTACTTTTTTAATAAAACGTCGCGGATTAAGTTTATTCACCCAATATGAAGTCAGCGGGCAGGCTTCCCCTAAAACTTGAGCAGCCAAGACTTCACTACATAACGGTGCAAATAAAAAGCCTTTAGAGCCTAAAGCGGTAAAGGTGTAGATTTCCGCATCGGGTTGAATTTTCCCAAGCAAGGGGAAATAGTCCGGGCTTTGTGTCCGTACAGAAGCACGACCTTGCCAGGTTTCAACAGGTGGCAAAGATTGCGCATAATTTGGAAAGACACTGTGGATCAATGAATAGTTGTGCACATGATCTTCTAGCAGCACTTCATCATCATCCCGATGTGGATAAAAAGAAGCCCCTAAAATCAGATGCTGCTCATCCAACTGCATGCAATACCCCCCGTAGCTATAAGCCTGTTCAGGTTGCAACAGCTGATTTGCATTATTCACCCAACTGACTTGCCCGCGATTCGGTTTAAGTTTGGGGAATTGTTCCGCAAAGTTTTTGCTATTTAGTGCCGCGCAAACAATTACGTGATCGAACTCTCCTAAACATTGTTGCTTGCTGTCGATCACTTGAATGTTAGATTCAGTCTTTAATGCAACGATTTCCGCTTGCTGAAACTGAATAGCAGGATGTTCTAGAATTTGATCGCGTAATTGATGCGGTGAAACCGTACCCGCTTGTAATAATTTTAAGCTCGGAAATCCGGTTTCAAGATCACTTTGATTTACTTTTTCCGCAAATACCCCGTGTGGATATTGTCCTGCGAGTTCAAGTAAATCATCGTCCTCTTTAAGCGCCAATTGGTTCACCTGAACCGGACGAAAAGCTTTAAATTTTTGATAATGTGGAATGGCATATTGCCATGCCAACGTGACCAGATGCTCAGCACTTTGCTCAATACGCCCTAATCTGGGATTGAGTAATGCCAGTGGATTGCCAGAAGCTCCCGCAAGAGGCGCTGATTGGTCGTAAATCATGACTTGATGACCACGCCCGGCAAAGGCATAAGCACAACTTAAGCCAGCTATTCCTGCACCTATAATCGCAATTTTACGTTGTTTAAATGCAGAAGCTGAATTGATTAATTCGGATTGTTCTATTTCTGCAGTTTTTGATTTAAGAACCTGTTGATCTTTAGTTTCAGGAGGGTTCAAGATTGCTGTGAGCATCTGACGTTTATGCTTAAAACCGGGTGGAAGAGAAATGGTAATTCCATGCTCACTTAAACCACGTTTTAAAATACCCGCAACACTAAAAGAGGCAAAGGTCGTTCCATAGTCAGACAGTCGGACAATATGGCTTAAAACATGGTCTTGCCAGAGATCGGGATTGCAAGCAGGTGAGAAGCCATCTAAAAACCATGCATCTACGGCTTTGGTTTTGGCAATGACCGGCAAGACCTCATTGGCATCACCGAGCCATAAATCGATGGAAAAACGATCTTCAGGGAAGTTCAGTCGGTGACAACCGGCAATTGGTAGTGGATATTGCTCAATCAGCTGTTGGGCTAAAGGTTGCAGTTCTGGCCAGACCTTGAGTGCGCGAATAAAATCAGCTTTGCTGAGTGGAAATTTTTCCACGCTGATCAAGTGTAGATGACTTCGGTTATTCGGGCGCAGTTGTTGCCACATTTGCCATAACGCTAAAGCATTTAAAGCTGTACCAAAACCGGTTTCGCCGACACAAAAATATTCAAAATCTTGCAGCTTTGACAAACGTGTTGCGAGGTCATTACCATTCAAAAAGACATGTCGGGTTTCGAGTAAACCATTGTCTCTAGAAAAATAGATGTCTCCAAATTGTTTGGAGACTGGAATATCAATCCCATCCACACATTGCCAATCCAGATCAGCAGTTTGAATTGCACTAGACAAAACCTAAGCAACCTTTAAAACAAAAATAGATACAGATGTTTTACCACTGACGACGACGTTTGGTATAGACATAACTTGCAACCAAGAACCCAAGCAAGACACCGACTGCAATGGTTGCAGCGCCGTATAAAAACATTTGTGCACTACGTTCACTTTGTAAAACCTGTACTTGAACGCCTAGGCTGTCATTTTTCAATTGCAGCTCTTGGTTTTGTGATAACGCATCCAGATTGGCTTTTTCCAATTGCTGTAAACGGGTGGCTTGATCTTTCACTAAAGCTTTAACTTTGGCATCTTGCAAGGCTTTATTTTTCGCAATTTGTTCTGCTGTTAAAGGTTTTGCATCTTGTGGTAGACCATTGGCATCAACGTTACCAGCAGCAGGAACAGTGCCGGGTTTATTTGCAGGCAAAGTCTGTGGCTTTTGGGGTTGTGGCGGTGGTGTTGCAGTCGTTGCTTGAGCAGCAGTCGCTACAGTAGGAGCGGGAGCAACAGGAGCGGTTTCTACCGCCCATGCAGTTGAACAGATAAGAGATAAACCCAATAAGCTTGAAACAACAACGCGCATGATTTTATCCTTGAGGGAAAGCTTTATTAAAAGGTTTCACATCAATATGACCGTATACGCCTTCTTTTAAGAAAGGCTCTTCTTGTAACCATGCGTCAAGCGCTTCACGCGATTCAAAGTCAACAATAATGGTACTGCCATAGAAACCCGCTTGTGGATTGCCAGGATCTTTAGGCATGGCACCAGCAACAATTAAGCGACCTTGATCATTTAATTTTTGTAGACGTTCAAGATGTTGTGGGCGTGTAGCAAGACGTTTTTCTACTGTACCTTCGTTATCTGTACAGCTTACGACGAATAAAGGCATATTCTTTCTCGATCTGTTGACCTAAATTATTCTTCAGGCGACTTAAAATATTTGCGCAAGACAATAAACTGAATAATGATAAAGGAAAACATCACAATCATGTCACCAAATGCAGTGAATTCACCCCAATATTTTCCACCTAAAAATAAAAAAGCGAAGAAAATATGCAGGCAAGACATGAATATGAACATTGCAGCCCATGCGAAGTTTAAATTTTTCCAGCCTTTTGCCGTTAAATTGAAAATTGGACCAAATAAACGCTGAATCAGCGGTTTCTTATCTTTCATAAAATAAGGTGAAAGTAAGAATGCACCTGCGAAGATAAGATTTAAAAGAACCGCTTTCAAACGAATATAAAAATCATCGCTGAGCATTAAGGTGACGCCACCAAAAATCACCGTCATAAACAACACAATCCATTGTTGTTTGTCTAAACGGAATTTTTGTATAACAAACAAAGCCCCATATACCACAAGCATGGAAATAATCAGGCCTGAGGTTGCAACCAAAATATTATTGTTATCTATACCGCCTGCAGAACCAATCAATTGAAGCAGAGGATGCTCAGTATTTTTGGGATCAACGGTTTTATATAAATAAAAGAAAATAATGAGTGGCACAAAGTCTAAAAGTGCTTTCATGTTAGAGTATCTAAATCTGATCAAATAAATGACGTAGTATAAGTGATGCAAGGCGTAGATTTACATACACACAGTAATATTTCTGATGGATCTTTATCTCCGGAACAACTTGTGCATGCAGCCATTGAAAAAGGTATTCATACCCTTGCGCTGACTGATCACGATACTATGGATGGCTTAAAAATAGCTGAAAAAGCTGCCTTGGATTTCCCATTGAAGATTATTTCAGGTGTAGAAATTTCCAGTCAATGGTCACGTCCCACCACTAAAAAAAGTTATGGGGTGCATATCGTTGCCTTAAATATGCAAAATCCAGAGCCCTTGCAGATTTTACTGGAACAACAAAAACAAATTCGCGCCATTCGTGCCAAACAGATTTGTGATTTGCTGATTCCGCTGATTGGTCAGGATATTTATGCAGAGGTGATTGCTAAAGTGGATGGCATTGCAGACCGTATTACCCGCACCCATATTGCCAAAACTTTAGTCGAAAAAAAGATTGTGAACCGCCCGCAACAGGCTTTTGATAAATATATAAAAGAAGGTAAAAAAGCCTATGTGAAATTTGATGGGCTAGGTTTAGAAGAAACCATTCAGGTGATTCATGCAAGCCAAGGCTATGCTGTGTTGGCACATCCGACCAAATATGATTTGTCCGCCACCAATATTCGTTATTTGATTGAGATCTTTGCCAAATTCGGTGGAGATGCTGTTGAACTTCCTCCCGCGATTGAACCTGCGTCGACACGGCAGATGGTGGACCGGATGATTGAGGAATTTGATTTAAAAGTTTCTGTGGGCAGTGATTTTCATGGCGATCATATGCCATGGATTCGATTGGGGAATATTCCGCGCCTTAAAGAAGGGCAAGTCGGGATTTGGGAGAGTTTTGTTTAGTAATTCCCTCATCCCAATCTTCTCCCTGAGCCATATATATGGCGCAAGAGAAGGAGTTCCCTCTCCTTATAGGAGATGAGAAGCACAGCTTCGTAAAGGAGAGGTAATAAATTAAAGCAAATTATGATCCTGTGCCTGAATCGGCGGCGGTGTCGGTTTACCTAAAGTTCCCAACAGTTCAATTTCAATGGTGCGCACCATTGAATCTAAAGGCAAGTCATTACTTTGTGTACCAAAAGGTTCTTCAATTTCCGAACTTAAGGCATCTAAGCCTAAAAAAGTATACGCTAAAATACCGACCATTAAGGGCGTAGCCAAACCTAGGGTCGAACCCAAGCTAAACGGCAACATAAAACAGAAGAAATATACGGTGCGATTCAGCAAAACCGAATAAGCAAAGGGCAAAGGCGTGGTCGCAATACGGTCGCAACCGGTTTGAACCAGACTCAGTTCAGCGACATGCTGATTCATCTGCATATAAATAATATCGGAAATTTCACCATCTTTAAGGGCTTGCATCAATTCCCATTGAATTAAGCTTAAAGTGTATTGTGGTGCATTGGCCTGCTGATAAAGCTGGGTTAAAGCCTGCTGGCTCATGCCACTGGTTTCAACCAATGTCATTTGATTTGCAGTTTGATGACGTAAACGATCACGCAAAACATTGGCAAACACAATCACGTGCTGAATCACACGTTCACGGCGGCCTTGGCTGAGCATACGACAGTCGCGGTCAAAGTGCCGGGCATTAGCAATCAGCATGCCCCAAAGTTTACGTGCTTCCCACCAGCGATCATAACAGGCCGTATTTTTAAAACCCAGAAAAATGGACAGCACTACACCAATGAGGGTAAAGCCCACTAAAGGAAGTTCCGGGAAATGAAAATAACCAATATAAGATAATCCACCAATCACGGCGGAAATGAGCATGACCACACCTAAAGGAGGCAAAACCTTGGGCAGAATGGTTCCGCGCCAGGAAAATAGCAGCTTGAATACACTAGGTTGATCACGAACAATCATGTTATTAGTATCGTCAACATTTTTATGAATCTTCAATGTTGGCAGGGCTTTTGTCAATATTTGTTACATTTTTATTGGGGCTGAATAAGCCCATGTTCAGCAAAAGAATAACTCCCTTCCGGGGAAATAATACAATGGTCAATCAGGCAGATTTCTAATAAATCACAGGCCGTTGAAATATGTTGGGTTAATTCGATATCGGTTTGCGAAGGAAGGGCTAGACCAAAGGGATGATTATGCGCAATTACGATGCTACTCGCATGTTGATTAATTGCATGGCGCAGCAATTGATTAATCGAAATTTCACACGAATTGAGTGAGCCGTAGAACATTTTTTTAAAGCTTATTTTTCTTAAATGGACATCTAGGCAAAGCACGGCAAAAACTTCTTGAGTTTCACCCAGTAATTCAAACTTTAAAAAATCTAAAAGTGTTTTTGAGTTACTTAATTCAATTTTTTCCTGTTTTAAATGTTGCGAGATATAACGCCGTCCCAATTCTTTTACTGCCATCAGCTGTGCATATTTGGTTTCGCCAATGCCATGAAACTGGCTTAAATCCTGAAGGGTGGTATCAAAAATAGGATTGAGTCCGCCGAAATGCTGTAACAGTATTCGTGACAGTTCAACAGCGGAATGTTGTCTGGAACCGGAACGTAAAAAGATCGCAAGCAGTTCTGCATCTGACAAACTGCTTGCACCTTGTTGAATCAGTCTTTCGCGTGGACGTTCTTGTTCTGGCCAATTTTTAATCGATGAATTCATTGTTTTTAGACTTTTTTATTATTAGTGAGAGTAATTAGACCTAAGTGCTGACTTGGGCATGACTTTATTTAATGATATTGTGAGCGCCACTGCAACACAAAGGTAGCCTGTTTGTGAGCTTCGATTTGAGTGTGATTCCAAATAAAAACATTGTTTTAGCTGTAACTGGCGGTATCGCGGCCTATAAAAGTGCCATTTTAGTTCGTCGCTTAAAAGATGCGGGCTTTAATGTCCGTGTGGTGATGACGCAAGGTGCACAAGCATTTATTACACCGCTAACCTTTCAGGCCTTGTCGGGAAATCCGGTACATACTGAATTACTCAATCCTGAAGCCGAAGCGGGCATGGGGCATATTGAACTGGCACGCTGGGCAGATTTATTGCTGGTTGCGCCGGCAAGTTGCGATACTTTAGCGAAATTTGCTGCCGGTTTGGCCGATGACCTATTAAGTACTTTATATTTGGCAACCAAGTCACCGGTTTGGGTGGCTCCGGCGATGAATCAGCAAATGTGGGCTGCCAAAGCTACGCAGCGTAATTTAAATACCCTGGTTGAAGATGGTGTACATGTGATTATGCCGGATGCCGGTTCACAAGCCTGTGGCGATGTCGGTTTGGGACGTATGCCTGAGCCAGAAGATTTAACACGACAAGTGACTCAGTATTTCCACAAAGCACAACGTGCCATTGCCGAAAAATTTGGCATGCTGGCCGGTAAGCATGTGGTGGTTACTGCCGGACCTACTCGTGAAGCGATTGATCCAGTCCGTTATATTTCCAACCATAGTACCGGGAAGATGGGCTTTTCCTTGGCTGCTGCTTGTTATGCAGCAGGTGCGAAAGTGACATTGATTGCCGGACCTGTCAGTTTGGATACACCGAATGGTGTACGCCGTATTAATGTTTCCTCTGCTGTACAAATGTTGGATATCAGCATGCAAATGCTGGATGAAGGTTGCGATATTTTTATTGCGACAGCAGCGGTCGCAGATTACCGAGTGGCTGAAGTTGCCGAGCACAAAATTAAAAAATCCGGTGATGAGCTGAACGTTTCTTTAATTAAAAATCCGGATATTGTCGCGACCATTGCCCAACAACAAAAACGCCCATTTATGGTGGGATTTGCTGCTGAAACCCGCAATGTCGAAGAATATGCAGCCGGTAAATTGGTGGCGAAAAAACTGGATATGATTGCCTGTAATGATGTATCACGGCCTGATATTGGTTTTGCCTCTGATGAAAATGCCATGATTGTGTTCTTTGCCGAACAGTATCAAATGCAAAAGCGTGATCTGGAAAAAGCTTCAAAACAGGAAATTGCACAGCAGCTGGTGGAAGCAATTCATGATGCCTTGCACAATGAAATAGAACCGGTTTAAAGAAGCTGAAGTTATTGATTAAAATGCAACGAATCCGTTGCATTTTTTATGGAATTTACACTAGGTTTAATGTTTAAAATGTAAATATTCAGAACAATTAAATCGCATCAACAATAATAACCACAGTTTTTAAATGCAACTTTCAAAGGACATCTACATGATCAAAAAAACTTTAGCCACAGTGATGCTTTCTGTCACTTTGTCGTTCAGTAGCCTGAGTTTTGCCGGCAAGCTTGAACAGAATATGGATACGCTTGCTGAAAATTTTAAAGTGTTTAACAAGGCAGATAATCAGACTGATGCCCTAAAAGCGCTGGATCATATGAAAGCTGCAGCTTTAGATGCAAAACAAGTGAAATTAAAAAACCATGATGCAAATGCACTGAGCTCAGATGCTTTATATGACCAATTGCTGGCAGAGATTGATAAAACCAGAATATTGGTTCAGGCGGGTCAATTAGATCAAGCTAAAGTGGAAGGCAAAAAAATTGCTGCGGTTAAAGATCAGGGGCATGCAGTTTATAATCATCACTGATTTTATGCATATTCATTATTCAGAGAAATGAGTGCTGAAAACGTAGCTTAAGCTGAAAGTTTTCCTGTTTTTTTAGTGGCTGTCATAGATGCTGTGCAAAGCTTTCTTCATGTAGCAATATATAACGACAGCAGAAAAATCAAGATTCAAAAAAATGCCAGCCCATTTATGAATGGTCTGGCATTGCTGATCATTAGAAAGCTTACAATTAATTTGCAGCCAGATCACTCTGATTTTCTTTCAAATAATCCTCAGTGCGTTGCATCGCTTCCTGAATATTGATTAACGCCGTTTCCACATCTTTTAAAGTTTTGGCATTGCCGCCACTTAAAGCCTGACGCCATTTACGCGCACCCGGCAGGTTTTGGAACAAACCTAAAATATGACGGGTAATAATCGAAAGCGGAGCACCTTCTTCCATACGTTTAGCAATATACGGCATCATTTGCGCCATAATATCAAAACGATCTGGAGCTTCCAGACTCCATAATTGCCCAAGTTCAGCCAATAAATATGGATTATGATAAGCCTCACGCCCAATCATCACACCATCGACATGTTTTAAATGCGCTTGGGTTTCAGCCAGAGTTTTAACGCCACCGTTAATTTCAATCAGCAGGTTGGGACGTTCCTGTTTTAAACGGTAAACATCTTCATAACGTAAAGGCGGAACATCGCGGTTTTCTTTAGGCGATAAGCCTTGAAGCAGGGCAATACGTGCATGCACAATAAAGTTGTCACAACCGGTTTTGGCAACAGTGTCGACAAAATGCAGCATTTCTTCATACGACTGCATGTCATCAATACCGATTCGGTGTTTCACCGTGACAGGAATGTCTACCGCATTACGCATTTCAGCAATACATTCCGCAACCAGATCAGGTTCTGCCATCAAACATGCGCCAATTTTATTGTTTTGTACGCGGTCGCTTGGGCAGCCAACATTCAGGTTAACTTCATCGTAACCCCAGTCTTGAGCCATCTTGGTACAGGTCGCTAAATCCTTTGGATTTGAACCGCCAAGCTGTAACACGATTGGGTGTTCTTCATTGTTATAGTCCAAATGACGTTCCGCACCACCAAACAGAATGGCACCAGTCGTCACCATTTCGGTGTACATAATGATATTTGGGTTAAACAGGCGGGCAAAAAAACGATAGTCACGCGTGGTCCAATCCATCATCGGCGCGACCGAAATACGAGGCTGTAAAGATTGGAGAGCAGTCATGGCGTAAACCTGAAATGATGAAAAACCGAAGCGCGGATTATACGGGGTTTGATAAAAAATCGACAGTAGCTTGCTGCGATGATTGCCTTTACATGGTGATGATTGTCTTTACATAAAGCCTGAAAATCAACTATGCAGTCAGCTTAGAATTTGTATGTAATGTAATTTTTTAGTATTTTGGAGATATGACCACAACAGGGAAAATAATATGTTGGTTCTAGAAGAAATATATAGAAGTAGAAAAAATGAATATTCCACGTCCTTTAATTTACGTATCCAGCGCAGTTTAAGCTGGTTTAAAAAAGCTCTAGTACTTCATGATGATCTTGATATGCAGTTTATTATGGAGTGGGTGGCATTTAATGCATTGTATGCGCGGGAGCAAGCTGCCAATCAGGAACAGCAAACCTTAAGACTGTTTCTCAGCTCGATGTACCATAAAGATGCTGATCAAAAAATATTTCGTATCCTTTGGGAAAAAAAACAGCCAACCATTCGATTACTCCTGAGTAACCCCTATCTGGATCAAAGTTTTTGGGATTGGCGTAATCAGAAAATCAGTGAGGAAACATGGCGCTCAGCCTTTGACACGGAACAACAACAGCTCCAGAAAATCCTGCAAAACCATGATTCAGTCAGTTTGTTAGTATCCTTGTTTAGCCGCTTAGCGACCTTGCATCAACAGTTAAGTCAAGGCGGAGCGACCTACAATAGCGCCATTAACCGGAAACAATTAGCGAATGCCTGTAGTGTTTTATCTGTATTGGTGCCGAGCTTTATCCAAATTTTATTGGAAAATGTCGAAAATATAGAGTTCAGTAAACCCTTTTATCCCGTAGCGCAAATGTCTTAAGGTCAATGATTTGATATAAGTCCCAAGGTAAGAATCTGTTTCAATTGCAGTTTTTATGAAAGAGATGTTGCGCGAGCATGATAATGCATATCGAGTAAAGCAAACAAAGCTGAACAGATCACCAGACTTAATCCTGTGATACAGGTCATGCTCCATCCACCATACTGCCATGAATAAACACCGAGCGCAGAACCACAGGCACCGCCAATAAAGTACAGGGTCATATAAAGTGAATTGACTCGTGATTTAGCATCGGGGCGTAAGCGAAAAATCACGTTCTGGTTACAGCTATGCGTAATCGCCAAGCCCAGATTAATCAGTCCGTAGCCCAGAATATAACTCAGTAAAGACACCGCACCAAAATAAAGAAATAGCCAGCTACTGATCAGGATAGAACAACCGATCCAGCTCAGGGTTTTTATATGGCCACGATCAGCCCATTTACCAATCAACTGAGTCGAAAGCGCGCCAAACACCCCCACGAGTGTGACCAGACCGACCATGACATCAGAAAGCTGAAAAGGTTTCTGGGTGAGCAGCAGGGCAATGGTAGAGAACAGCATACTCATGGCGGCAAAGGCGAACGCTCCTGTCAGCGAGCGCAACACCAGGCGTGGTTCCTGTTTTAATAATATCGCCATGGATTTAAAAATTGCCGCATAGCTTATTCTCAGACGTGGCAGACTCGGCAATTTACCTCTCAAATAGAAACTTAAGCCCAGCATGGCTATGCCACTGACCACATAGATCATTTTCCAGTGAAACAGGTCAGAAAGTAATCCTGCAATACTGGTCGAGAGCAGAATACCGACCAGCAAACCACTCATCAGGAAGCCGACCACTTCTCCAGTTTTTTCCGGTTTCACCGCCATGGTGGCCAAGGGAATCAAGATCTGTGCAGCGACAGAAAAAAGTCCCGCAATGATGGTTCCAATCCAGAGCATCGGCAGATTCACGGCACTGGCACAAATAAATAAGCCTACGGCTGCGCCTAGCATGAGAAAGGGAATGAGTTTGCTTTTATTCAGCATGTCGCCCAAAGGCACAATAAACAGCAAACCCAATGCATAGGAGATCTGGGCAAAGGTGACGGTGAGTGCCACTTGCGATTCAGGAACCTGATAATACTGCTGAATGGATGAAATCAAAGGCTGGCAGTAATAATTTGCCCCCGCACATAAACCACAAGCAATAGCCATTAGCCATAACAAAGATTTATCTTGGCTAATGTCGAGAGAAGTGTTCATAAAAGTCCCTTGCTTGATGTTTTACCGGCAATCAGCGGTTGCTTCATTTCAATGAGCAGACCGAGTATAGCAAGACACGGGACAGGAATGAGTCTATAAGCAGGCAAAGGTAAATCTTTCCCACATTATTATATTGTTTGAATTCAAAACTGTTATTTTGGGGCGGCTATGAATAACCCTCTAAAAAGTCTTGCAACTAACCTATCCACAGAAGTTGGATGAATAAGCTTAGTGAGCGAGTTTCTTTTTCGATAAGGTAATCATCATCACCCCCACAATATTCAAGGCACAGCCGAACCATTGAATCGCATTCATTTTTTCACCCAAGAAAAAGGTCGCCAAAATAATGGTCAGAATAGGGCCAATCGATGCAATCATGGCAGATTGCGAAGCACCTAAGCGCTCAATACTTTGCATCAATAATACGGTGGGTAAAACCGTGACCATAAAGCCCAGCCCAATCCCATACCAGATTATGGAACTGGGTAACTGAGCGAGTAAGCCAATCGGATTCGGGATTGCAATTAAATAATGGGTTAGTGTTCCGATACAGGCAATGCTTAGTGCAAGACCGGTGAAATTCCATGAACCGAATTTCTGAATCAGGCGCGGTGTCAATAACAGATAGCTTGCAAATGCCACAGCACTGGCAAAGACCAAACTCGCACCCAACCAGAAATTACTTTGATGCGGAACATTACTTTGTTCCTGTAACATCACGATGACTGTACCGCCATAACTGAGCAAAATCGCAAAAATACTTTTAAAGCTTAATCGTTGTTTATAGATCACACTTGAAGCCAGAACCGTCATCGTCGGATATAAAAATAAAATAATCCGTTCCAGTGAGGCACTGATATACATCAGTCCGGCGAAATCCAGCCAGCTTGCAAGGTAATAACCAATCAAGCCTGCAAAGATCAGTAAGCCCCAGTCTTGACTGGTAATTTTTTTACTCTGATGTCGACTCAACCAACAAATGAGAAGGAAAAAAGGCAATGCACTGGCCATTCTTAGCGCCATGAGAACGGTGCCATCGACCAGCGGGGAGAGCGCATAGCCTTGTTTAATAAAAATAGCTTTGGTGCTAAATAAAAAAGCGGCACAAACAGCGAACAATGAACCTAATTGTGTTCTTGTTAGACTCAGTTTCATTTTACCTACTTGGGGCGTACTTTGAGTATGAAAGAGAAATTATAGGAATTTGAATTATAAAGTTTTTAGTTGAGGAGGTGAAATGCAAAAATCTGATGCTTAAGATTCCAATTCGGAATGAATCCTTTTTATGAGTTTAATCTATTGCAAGAAAGGGACGCTAAAATAAAAATAAGTTTTAAGTGAATGAAGAATCTTTTCAAATATCGGATAAAGGAAGTGAATGAGCAGTAGAAAAAAAGATAAAATGCCAAAAATTAATGGTCTTAAGCAGTAAAAATAGCGAAATTGAGGGGAATGCCTGATATTTGCCCTAAATTGGTGCGAAAAATAGTCGATTAGGTAGAAGCACGATCAAATCATCATCAAGCGAAATGTTCAGCAAAAAAATTAACTATTTTTTTGACTTAATTAGACTTATGGCGAGTAAGACTGGGTGGATAAAAATAACAATTGAAATTGAGAACAATAGAGATCCAATACTATTTACTTTGCAACTTATTTTTAGAAATGAGCTTTTAAAAAACAGACTAATTTTCTGCTGAATCAGTCTGCTTATAATGTCACTTTAGTCAATCTCATTAAAAGTAGCGATTAAATAGGTTGTTTTAGCCCTAAATCGGGGCATCTTTAAGTTAGTGTTTTATTTATGCTAAAAGCTAGAATTGTCAGAATGATCAATTCCAATTTTTTTAAATCCTGCTAAAAAATCACCCTCAGCGCTTAAATACAAAAAATTAAAAAGTGTTGCAATGACATTTAAGCGGATAAAAACAATTTTAATTAAAGCGAAACCAATAAATGCTATATCGTATGATTATTTTTATGAATCACCAGTTCAAAATATGGGTATTTATTAAATAAATATTGGGTGGTAATTTACAAAAGTTCAATTAGAATCCAAAAATTCAACAAAAATGCATCTAGGGGGAAACATTGCTAAGCGCAATGTTTACTTAAGAAAAATTAGCTTGAGGAAGGCTCATGCAGATCGGAATCCCAACCGAAACTGTTGTCGGTGAAAATCGTGTGGCAGCAACGCCAGAAACAGTAAAGAAGTTGATCAGTGCTGGTCATACAGTGGTCATTGAACGTAGAGCAGGTGTGAAAGCTGCTTATATTGACAGTGCATATGAACAAGTCGGTGCCAAAATTACGGATGATGCCTATACCGGCAGTCAGATTATTTTGAAAGTTCGTGCGCCTAAAGGTGACGAAATTCAAAAACTTGCTCCAAACACCGCAGTTATTGCGATGTTCGATCCGTACCGCAATACTGAACTTGACCAATTTGCATCCGCGCAGGTGTCTGCATTTGCTTTAGAGCTTTTACCCCGTACGCTTTCTCGCGCACAAAACATGGATGTATTGTCTTCGCAAGCCAACTTGGCCGGTTATAAATCGGTGCTTTTGGCTGCAGCAGAATATCAACGCATGTTCCCAATGCTGATGACTGCTGCAGGTACGGTTAAACCTGCCCGTGTAGTGATTATGGGCGTTGGTGTTGCAGGCTTGCAAGCGATTGCAACTGCGAAGCGCTTGGGTGCTGTGGTTGAGGCAACGGATTTACGTCCAACAGCTCGCGATCAGGTTGAGTCTTTAGGCGGTAAATGGTTAGACGTGCCAATGTCTGACGAAGAAAAGCAGAAAGCTGCCGATGCTGCTAAAAACGGTTATGGATGGATGCCAGGTGAGCAATACATCAAAGACCAAGCCGCGATTGTTGATAAAGCGGTTTCCAATGCTGACATCGTGATTACCACTGCACTGTTACCGGGCCGTGATGCCCCACGTTTAATTCGTGCTGAAACGGTTGCCAAAATGAAACCAGGTTCAATCATCCTCGATATGGCGGTTGAATCAGGCGGTAACGTTGAAGGTTCTAAGTGCGGCGAAAATGTCGTGACCGATAATGGCGTGACCATTTTAGGTATTCCGAATATCCCGGCAACCGTTGCGACGGAAGCTTCGGCACTTTATGCACGTAATGTCTTTAATTTCCTGGAAACTCTTTTTGATCAAGACAAGAACTTTGTCATTAATCCAGAAGAAGAAATTCAAAAAGCGCTACTCGTCGCTCATGGCGGCCAAGTGCTGTTAAAGCGTGGTTAAGGAGATAGATCATGGTTGAAACGATTACAATTTTCGTCCTTGCCATCTTCGTAGGTTACTACGTGGTTTGGGGCGTAACACCCGCTTTACACACGCCACTTATGGCTGTCACCAATGCACTGTCTTCCATTATTGTTGTCGGTGCAATGATTCAAACTGTAGGCTTGCCGGTAATTGGGATAGAGGCCAACGTGGCTTTCCAAAGCGTGAACATTGTGAGCATTTTGGGTGCTATCGCTGTGTTCTTGGCAAGTATTAACATTTTCGGTGGTTTTGCCGTGACTGCACGTATGCTTGAAATGTTTAAGCCGAAGCAAAAGAAAAAAGAGGGTTCATAAATGGAATTTATTCGAGACTATGCGGATTGGTTCTACTTGGTAGGCGCCGTTCTTTTTATCTTAACGCTTCGTGGTTTGTCTGGTCCTAAGACCGCGATTCAAGGTAACCGTTACGGCATGATCGCGATGGCGATTGCTGTGATCACGACATTCTTTGTTGCTGAACATCCTGTGGTTTGGATGATTGTCGGTGCAATGGTACTCGGTGGTGTAGTTGGTATTGCACGTGCACGTACTGTTCCGATGACGCAGATGCCTGAAACTGTTGCACTGATGCACTCATTGGTCGGTTTGGCGGCTGTTTTAATTGCAATTGCTGCCATTCTGCATAACAACCAGTTAACTGCATTATTTACACAAAATGAAGCAGCTTTGACTGCTGCAGGTGTTCAACATGCACACATGAGCAAAGTTCATTTATTTGAATTGTTTGTGGGCTGTTTTGTGGGGGCGATTACCTTCACTGCCTCTGTATTTGCTTATGGTAAATTGGCTGCAAAAAAATGGGCAAAAACCATTTCGGGTGCATGGGTTAAACCGGTACAAGCGATCATTTTCCTTGCAATGTTAGCGTCTGGTTTTGTGTTCTTCTCAACAGGCAACATGCAGGCGTTCTGGGCAATGACAGCTCTAGCGCTGGTATTCGGTTGGGTATGGATTGCACCAGTCGGTGGTGGTGATATGCCAGTTGTGGTATCGCTATTGAACTCATTCTCGGGTTGGGCGGCAGCAGGTATTGGTTTCACGCTTGAAAACAACATGCTAATTGTTGCAGGTTCGCTGGTGGGTTCATCAGGTGCGATTCTGTCTTACATCATGTGTAAAGCGATGAACCGTTCGATCATCAATGTCTTGTTTGGTGGTGCAATGGGCGGTACAGCAGTTGCAGCAACAGATAATGGTGAAAAAGTTCAGCGTAACCACCGTTCAGGTTCAGCGGATGATGCCGGCTTCTTGATGTCAAATGCAGACAGCGTTGTGATTGTACCGGGTTATGGTATGGCGCAAGGTCGTGCACAAAATGCAGTAAAAGAACTGTGTGAAATCTTGAAAGAACAAGGCGTAAAAGTCCGTTTTGCGATTCACCCAGTGGCAGGTCGTATGCCGGGTCATATGAACGTACTGCTTGCAGAAGCGGATGTGGCATATGATGACATTCTGGAGATGGACGAAATCAACACAGATTTCCCTGCAACTGACGTGGTTTTAGTGATTGGTGCGAATGACGTAGTTAACCCTGCGGCAAAAGACGATCCAACTTCACCAATTTACGGTATGCCGATTTTGGAAGCGCATAAAGCGCGTACCATCATGGTGATCAAGCGTTCTATGGCAACAGGTTATGCAGGTCTGGACAATGACTTGTTCTATAACGAGAAGACCATGATGATCTTCGGTGATGCCAAGAAAGTAGTAGAAGATATGACCAAAGCGATTAATGGCGGCGGTCACTAAATACACTCTCGCTAAGTCCCTCTTTCATAAAGAGGGACTTAGCGAGATTAAAACCACCTTCGGGTGGTTTTTTATTTTTAGAAAGCATGATTTTTAAAAGTATAAAATAGGGAGGAGATAATGAGACACCGCATTAGAAATCGGTCAATTTCTCATCTTATTTGGTGCGGTATTACAGAAGCATAGATCTAAAATGCTTTATAAAATGGCTGTTAAATCTCTATTTTTATTTTTGTGTCAATTCTTCCGGTTGGATTGGAACCAGTCACTTTGCATCCAATGCCATGGATGATTGGCATTGGAATTTATTGTTCTTCCAAATGATGTTTGCTGCCACAGCGACTACTATTGTAAGTGGTGCGATGTCAGAACGCATTCATTTTGTCGCTTATGTTGTTAGTGCTGCCGTGGTGAGTGGCATGATTTATCCGGTCTTCGGTAGTTGGGAATGGGGTAGTATTTTTGAGGGTTCAGTCATTTGAAATGGCTGAATTTAAAAATAGAATGCCCAATATGAAAAAAGCGACCTTATGGTCGCTTTTTCTTGCTTTAAGCAGATTCTGGAGTAGCACGCCATAAGCTTTCAAGATCGTAAAATTTACGCGCTGTTGGAAGCATAACGTGGACAACCACAAAACCAAGATCGATTAAGATCCATTCCGCATCACGTTCACCTTCAACGCCGATCGGGCGGAAACCCGCTTTACGTGCTTCTTCAGCAACATTATCTGCGAGGGCTTTAATGTGACGGGTTGATGTACCGCTAGCAATGACCATATAGTCTGCTACATTGCTAATCGCGCTAACATCAAGTTCAAGAATATCTTTTGCTTTTACATCTGATAGGGCTTCATGTACAACTTTTAAGCAAGCTTGTACATCTTTAGCTTGAGAATTCATTGCTAGATCGAGAGAATTAGAAGCGCTGGGCGATGGTTCTAAATTCATAAAGGGTTTTATTTCCGGACAATAACTCATCGTGTAATATAGCGGTTTTAGTGCCAAATTTCAATTCTGTTCATAATTTAACTTTGCGGATTTTTTACAAAATATTTATCTTTCCATGCAAAAGAATGCTTGGAGTGCGCCTGTGGGCTATATTCTGCAGCTGTATAACCTGTATATACACTTTGATTAAGCCATTGAAATATTTCTGCAAAATTAATTTGTGCGGTATCGGGTTCATGGCGTCCCGGGCAGTCGGCAAATTGAATATGACCAATATCGTGAATATTTTCTTTTAAGGCTTCAAATACATCTTCACCCATCATCGCCATGTGATAACAGTCATATTGCATTTTCAGGACAGGGTTTTGTACAGCTTCAAGCATTTCTTGCGCTTGAGCAATGTTCTGAACCAGAAAGCGCGGCATATCTGTGCCATTAATCATTTCAAATACCGGCTGAATCTGATGTTCGCCCAGCATAGAGCAGGCAAGTTTCAAATTTTTTGCCAAAGTATTTAAGCAAGGCAGTAGATCTGCATCGACTGGTTGCTTGCCCGCTAAAATGTTCACACTCGGCACATTTAATGCTGTGGCATATTGAATGGCTTGTTCTAAACCGCGATGAAATTCAAGTTCCATCCCCGGGACACCGGCAAGACCATTGCCACCTTGCATTAAATCACCCGCAGGTACATTGATCAGGCAAAGGGTTAAGTCATGAAGGGTCAGCTGGGTTTGAATTTGTTCAATGCTGAGTTCATAGGGAAACTGAATTTCCACATGCTGAAAACCCTGTGCACGCGCTAGAGCAAAGCGCTCAATCAAAGGCACTTCTGTAAAAATCATCGATAAATTTACAGCCAGTTTAATCATGCCCTTACTCCTTGCTTGTTAGAAAATGAGATGCTTAAGATTCAACCTGTTGAATCACAGTGGCAAGATCAGCTTCAGCATAGCCTTTATTTTGGTGGGTTTTCAATTGTGATAGTGCTTGTTTTGCAACAGGAATATTTAAATTGAATTGTTCAGCAAGCTGAATTGCATTATTTAAGTCTTTGGACAAAGTTTGAACTTTCCATTGTACCGGTTCAAAAGTATGCGTCGCCATACGCGGAGTTAAAATCTGGAAAGGTTTCGAGTCGGCAAAACCACCCGCAAGCGCAGGGGCGAGTAAAGTGGTATCAACGCCTGCTTGAGCGGCCAATGCAACTGCTTCAGCAATTAAAGTGCTGTTGGCAGCCACAATCAGTTGATTGCAAATTTTGGTTGCTTGTCCGGTGCCAGTTTCACCCATGTGGGTGACACGTTGGGAAAGTACATTATAAATCAGCGATAAATCTTGAATGGTTTGCAGGTCACCACCGGCAAAAATCACCAAGGCTCCCTGTTCAGCACCCGCTGTTCCACCCGAAACCGGGGAATCAATCCACTGTACTTGGCGAGTATGGGCTTGTTGTGCCAAGGTCTTGGTTTTATCCACAGATAAACTTGAGAAATCCACAATCACTTGTCCGGCTTGTAACTGGTTCTGAATCTGGTCATAAACGGCTTGTACCGCAGTATCATCCGCCAGACAAGTCAAAATAACAGGATACTGTCCAATCTCTTCCACGTCTAAAGCAGTCGCACCCATATCAATCAGTTCATCATAGGCCGATTTAGTTCTATTCCACACTGCGACTTCAAAACCGGCTTGAATCAGTCGGGTGGCCATGCGGCTACCCATTAGTCCCATGCCTAAAAATGCAATTTTTGTATTACGATCAAAACTCATGTGTTTTTCTCTGCACAATCCTGTTATCTGGATATTTTACTTATATTGGCGCGGTAAAAACTGAACTTCCGGGTTCTTGTCTTTTTTACGCGCCAATTTACTATTTTTACCTAACAGTAATTTTAATTGCCAGATTTTCTCTAGGCGTAAAGATTTTGTCGGTGCATGTTCCATGGCATCAAGTAAGCGTTTGGCTGCCGTAAGTGCATCAGGAGAACGTTGCAACATTTCTTCTGCAAGGGCTTGAGCTTTGCTGATTGGGGATTCATCCAGATGCGTCACTAGACCAATTTCTTTGGCATAAGTGGCGTCGAAAATACGTCCAGTCAAGGTCAACTCTTTGGCAAGATCGACATTAATAATGCCTTTAATCGAGCGGGTCAGTCCCATGTCCGGAACCAGTCCCCAGCGGCTTTCCATAATTGACATTTTGGTATCCGGATGCGCAATCCGAATATCTGCAGCCAGTGCCAATTGCATCCCGGCACCCAAGCAATAACCTTCAATCGCAGCAATCACAGGAACAGGCAGTTCCTGCCAAATCAGGAAAGCTTTCTGGAATAGGCTTTGTCCCGGTTTAATCAGCTCCCAAGCTGCGTAGGCGGTATTTTTTGGTGCGTTTAAATCGGCAAGATCAATCCCTGCGCTAAACACATGCGCTTCACCGGTTAAAATGACACAGCGAATCGAGCGGTCTTTTTTTATTTGATTGGCTGCATTAACCAGTTCGCGTAACAAAGCAAAGCTCATGGCATTACGTTTTTCGGGACGGTTTAAAGAAACGGTTGCGATGCCATTATTTTTTTCTATGCGAAGTAACGCCATTGTTTAGACCTGTATTATTTTCCATTGTTTTGAGCATAACACGAGCATTTCTCTGAGACATGCCACGATACATGACAGTAGAGTCACATCTAAAGATGTATGCTACTATCAAAATTAGAATAAGACCAAGTTAAGTATTTTGCTTGTTCAAAATTTGCTGAGATGCTTGTTCAACTTGCTGAATCACGGACTGTAATTCATCAAAACGTTTCAGGGTTTCCTGAATAAAAGTGTCGTCGGCTTTACGACGTTCTTTACGTAAAGAGGAAACAAACTGCTCAAATCCACCGGTGGCTTCTTGCAGGGTCGGGGCACCAACATAGCGGGTTGCACCATATAAACGATGCAGTACATGTTCCAGTTGTGGGAAATCTTCCATTTCAATAAGCTGCTGCATTTCAGCGAGTTCTGTGGCGAAACTGTCGACCAGCATTTTAAGCAGATCGATCGCCAGATCTTCTTTATTGGCCGCCAGTTGTAAGCTTTGTTGCCAATCTAAAATATTTGGATCTAGCGCTTCAATCAGAATGGCTTTTTCTACACTTTTAGCCTTTTTAAAGCTTTCCGAAGTCCAGTGGGTCAGAATCTGAATAATCTGTTCCATCTGAATCGGTTTGGTGACGTAATCATCCATACCCACCTGTAACAGCTTCTGTTTCTCGTCCGCCAGTGCATGCGCGGTTAAGGCAATAATCGGCAGGCGTTTATGGTTTTCTAAAGTCGACTCTAGGGAACGAATGGCGCGAGTCGTATCTACTCCGGACATCACCGGCATCTGAATATCCATAAACACCACATCAAATGCAGGTAGATTTTTT
This sequence comes from Acinetobacter sp. ANC 5414, assembly GCF_013004295.1. Taxonomy (NCBI): domain Bacteria; kingdom Pseudomonadati; phylum Pseudomonadota; class Gammaproteobacteria; order Moraxellales; family Moraxellaceae; genus Acinetobacter; species Acinetobacter sp. ANC 5414. The sequence goes on along the minus strand of NZ_JABERM010000007.1, from coordinate 26,887 downwards.
TCAATCCGATCCTGAATGATTTCCAGTGCTTCTTGACCGCTTAACGCCTTGGTGGTCTTGACATTGAGTTCGGCCAAAAGGGCTTCTAAAACAATCAGATTCGGTAAATGGTCATCGACAGCGAGGACATGCAGACCTTGTCCATTAAATTCTTCATGCACATCTTGATCGAAAATAGGCTGATTGCTTAACAGCTGAATCAACGCGCTACGACTCAACGGTTGATACAGTGGACGAGCGCGATATTCGTTCAGCATGTTTGGATCGAGCGACATTTGATAACCGTATACCGCAATATTGCCATGATAACGGTTACGGATTTCTTTCAACAAGGCTTTGCCATCGCCACTATGATCCACAATCAGCCAGGTGTTTTCATCGTTATTCGAGAATTTATTCAGCTGACTGAATAAATCCAGAATCGAGCTGGTTTCGACATGATGTACATTATAATTTTCAAGATAATGGCGCAAAATATTGGCAGTCGCAGGATGGGCTAAGTATGACACCACTTGCATGTTATTGAAGTGTGGATGAACAATTTCAATTTCGTCATTTACAGCAAACATGGCGGTAAACCAGAAGGTGGAGCCTTTTTCCGTCGGTGCACGTTCCTGGTTATCTTCAAAGCCAATTTGACCTTGCATTAAATGCACCAGCTGTTTGGAAATCGCCAAGCCGAGTCCTGTACCGCCAAATTGACGGGTCACCGAAGCATCGCCTTGCGAGAAGGATTCAAACAGTTTTTTACGGTCTGTGCCACTGAGACCAATCCCACTGTCTTGCACGCTAAAGTGCAATAAACATTGTCCAATATCGTCGTGTTCCATACGGGCACGAACAATAATTTCACCATCCGGGGTGAATTTAATCGCGTTAGAAATCAGGTTGGTCAGAATCTGCTTGAAGCGCAGCGCATCACCAATGACTTGCGTTGGCACATTGTCGGCATAATAAAACGCCATATCGATATGCTTTTGTGCTGCCAAAGGCGAGAGCATATCCATGACATCGAAAATGGCTTCTTCCAGATCAAACGGTGCGGTTTCCAGTTCCAGTTTGCCGGCATCAATTTTCGAGAAATCCAGTACATCGTTAATCAGAGCCAAAAGATGGGCAGAAGATTTACGAATGGTTTGTAAATACAGGTTTTGCTCATTGCTTAAATTACCCTGACGCAGCAATAAATGAATAAAGCCATCAATACTATTCAGTGGAGTACGCAATTCATGACTGATATTGGCCAGGAATACCGATTTGGACTGGTTGGCTGAAATCGCCTGATCGCGGGCTTGGCGATAAGTAATGTTTTGAACTTCTAAGGTATCTAAGGTGCGACGTAAATCGTCTTCGGTTTGTTCGGTATGTTCTTTTAGTTCTAAAAAGCTAAAGTGCAGGCGTTTGACTACATTGGCAATGTCACGCTGTAGCAAACGTAATTCACCGGTACTGTTAATCAACATGTGCTGATCAAGGGTATCGGCATTGAGGCGTTGTAACTGCATGCGAATTTCGTACATCGGGGCAATCCAGCGCCGCGAATAGAAATTCAAGCATAATAAAAGTAGCAATAAAGTCAGTAAGCCGGTTGCAATCAGCACCACCATGACACGATAACGCGCAATTTCAAGCGGTTGGTTATCCAGCTCAATCACCAGTCTGGCCGGGTTATCCGTATGTTCATTAATTTTTAAGGCATAAATATTATTATCATGATGCAGAATAGGACCGACAAAAGCGGCGTTTGAGTCAATCTTTGGCCAAGGTTCCTGATCCTGATAACCAATACTTAAACGGTTTCTACCATTTTCATCAATAATGGCGGCACGAATTAAATATTTTTCATTCAGCATAACCTGCATGGCATTACGTGCCTGATCATACTGCCATGGATAACTACTTAATAAGTCGATTGCTGCTTCGGAGGTGAGCTGATAACGGGTCACAATGGCAATTGCCATTTGACGTTGTTGTGCACGCGATGCATTGGAGGTTTCGGATAAAACCAGCAATGCCCCGACACATGCCAAAATCATAATCGGCACAAAAATCAGTGCAATGAGTTGTCCATAAGCATGATTTAAGTGTAGACGTTTAAATAACTTTTTATTGATATTTGACATGGTTAAAGCAGTTTATTTTCTATGCTCGGAATATTAGCATGCTTTATTTAAAACTGACTGCGCTTTAATCACTTTCAATAAAAAGCCTGCTAAATGGGTGCAGGAAGGAGCATTTTTTCATACAATAGGCACACCTCGATATAGGTACAAATAATGAGTAATACCACCCCTGATTTTCAAGCAGACGAATTTTTGTTAGACCACTACGTAGGAAAAACTCCTCTGGTGCGTTTGCAACGTCTAGCAAGTCACACTCAAGCAACAGTATTGGCTAAACTTGAAGGAAATAATCCTGCAGGTTCGGTAAAAGACCGTCCAGCGTATAACATGATTATGCAGGCTGAAAAACGTGGTCAAATTAAACCCGGCGATACGTTAATTGAAGCGACAAGCGGAAATACAGGGATTGCCTTGGCCATGGTTGCAGCAATGCGTGGCTATAAAATGAAACTGATTATGCCAGCAGGTTCAAGTCAGGAACGTAAAGATGCGATGCGTGCTTATGGGGCTGAGCTGATCGAGTCGGAAAATATGGAACAAGCGCGTGATATGGCGCTGCAAATGGAAAAAGACGGCAGTGGTTTGGTATTAAACCAGTTTGGTAATCCGGATAATGTTGAAGCCCATTACCTCACCACGGGTCCGGAAATCTGGCAACAAACAGGCGGTAAAATTACCCATTTCGTCAGTTCCATGGGAACGACAGGCACGATTATGGGCATTTCAAAATATCTAAAAGAACAAAATCCTGATATTCAGATTGTTGGCTTGCAACCTTCTGAAGGTTCAAATATTGCAGGTATCCGTCGTTGGCCACAAGAATATCTGCCTACTATTTTTGACCCTAAACGCGTTGACCGGATTATGGATATTCCGCAAATTGAAGCGGAAAAAACTGCACGTCAACTGGCGCGCAAAGAAGGCATTAGTGCCGGTACGTCTTCCGGTGGTGCAGTTTGGGCATCAATCAAACTGGCTGAAGAAAATCCGGGTGCAGTGATTGTATGTATCATCTGTGACCGTGGTGACCGTTATCTTTCTACAGGTTTGTTTTCTGTACAAGACCCAGAATAAATCTGCAATTTTTGTGAGTTAAAATGCGCTTACCTGTTTTAGTTTTCGATATAGAAACCCTGACCGATTTAAAATCGGGAGCGCATTTGTATGGTCTGGATTTGCCAGAAGCAGATCTGGAACAGGCGTTGATTAAATTGCGCCGTCAAGAGTCGGGTATGGACTTTCAACGCATGGCCTTGCATGAAATTGTCTGTATTTCTGGCTTATGGCTCGATGAGCAAGGCGGCATGAAAATGTTCTCGTTTAGTCGGGAGCAGAATACTGAAGCGGAAATTTTAAAGAAATTTCTCTCGATTTTTGACAAGCGTAATCCGACTTTAGTTAGCTGGAATGGCTCGCAATTTGATTTGCCAGTGATTCTATTTCGCGCCATGTATCATGGTTTATCTGCACCAAGTTTATTCGATCAGGGCGAAATTGATCAACAAAAGCGCTATAATAATTACCAGAACCGTTACCATCAGCGTCATGTCGATTTGATGGATGTGATTGCAATTTTTAATGGTCGTCAATTTCAAAAGTTAGATGATGTTGCACATTTACTCGGTTATCCGGGTAAGCGTGGTGATGGCGCCTACCATGTCCCTGAATATGTACGTCAGCAAGAATGGCAAAAACTTACCAGTTATTGTGAAGGTGATGTGCTCAATACTTGGTTGATTTACCTGCGTTGGTCATTGTTAAAAGGTCAGCTTTTACTCAATGATTATCGTGATGCAGTTCAGCGCACCATCCAGTTTTTATCGACTCAACCTCAACATGCAGATTTTTTAGCAGTATGGCGTGAAACCTCACAACGTACTGAATTTACCGCTACAGACTTTTTATCTCCCACACTCTAGGTATTCATGAAACATAGAACTAAGCCACGTCCAGCTCAACAGCCGATTTACACTTTTCAGGTTGAGTCACTTTCACACGAAGGACGGGGGATAGCGCACTATGGAACACATCCTGATCATCCAAGTGAGAAGCAGGGTAAAAAAGTATTTATTAGTTATGCCTTGCCTGGTGAGACCGTAAAAGCGCAAATTACCAATGTAGTCAAACGTTTAGAAGAAGCGGACAGTATTGAGCTGTTAAGCGCACCTGCTGCAACCCGCGTTGAACCGAAATGTCCACATTTTACCGTGTGTGGCGGTTGTAATATGCAGCACATTCAGCAAGATGAACAAATTCGCTTAAAACAAGAGGTTCTAAAATCGCATTTAGAACATTTTGCCGGAATCCAGCCGGAACAATGGTTAGAACCATTACGTTCGCAACGTGAAGACTACCGTCGTAAAGCCCGTATTGGAGTACGCTATATTCCAGGTAAAGACAAATTGGTGGTGGGTTTCCGTGAACGTCAAAGTAATAAATTGATTTCCATTGATCGCTGTATGGTGCTGGATCGTGAATTTGGATCGATCACAGCGCTAAAACAGTTACTCGAAAGTCTAAAAGCCAAAGCCGCCATTGGTCATATAGAATTGGCCATGGGTGATGAAGATGTTGCACTGGTGGTTCGTCATACTGAAAAATTATCAGCAGATGATGTCAACCAATTAAAACAGTTTACGTTAAACAAGCAATGGCAATTGTATTTACAGCCAGCCGGTGCAGACAGTTTGCACCGTGTGGATGATCCAACTGCTGCAATGCGTTTGTATTATGCTGTGGATGAATTTGACGTGAAATTTGGCTTTAATCCGCTCGATTTTACTCAAGTGAATTCAACGATTAATCCGCAAATGCTGAAGCTGGCATGTGATTTGCTTCAGTTGCAGCAAGGTGAACGCGTTCTGGACTTGTTTTGTGGTCTAGGAAACTTTTCTTTACCTCTTGCTCGCTGTGTCGGTGAAACAGGGCAAGTGGTGGCTGTTGAAGGAAGTGAAGAAATGGTTCAGCGTGGTGCAGAAAATGCTAAAAAGAATGCGATGACTCACGTACATTTTTATTCACAAGACTTAACAAAAGATTTTTCGCATCATTCTTGGGCAAAACAGGGATTTGATGCATTATTGATTGATCCTCCACGCTCAGGAGCGGAGGAAATAATGTATTATGTGCCCAAATTTGGTGCAAAAAGAATCGTTTATGTATCATGTAATCCTGCCACATTGGCGCGAGATGCGGGTGTGCTGGCGAAACATGGTTATCGATTAAAAAAAGCTGGGGTGATGGATATGTTTACCCATACGGGACATGTTGAATCTATTGCCTTATTCGAAAAATACAACGAAATAAACGATTTATAAGATGAAGTGTAAAAAAGTAGGAGTAGGGTATGGTCACAGTACGTGAGCAACTTCCTGGACGTCTCAATGAGTTGTCGGAGGAAGCGACTGTAGAACATGCCGAACAAGCTCGACATGATTTGGCTGAATGGCTAAATCGGGTTCGTGGCATATTAGATGATACGGCGCTAAAACAACTCGAAGATGTAGCGCATTTAACTTTGCAAAAAGAACTGCAAAGTACGGTTAACCATCGTTCCAATACCTTCTATACCGGTATTGAAATGGCGGATATTTTGGCGCATTTACATGTGGATGAAGATACTTTGTCCGCAGCGATGCTGTATCGAAGTGTGCGTGAAGGCGTCATGACGCTTGAAGAAGTTCGTGAACATTTTGGTGAGCAAGTGCATAGTCTGGTCCAAGGGACCTTGGCGATGGGTAAACTTTCCGAACTGATTGAAAAGAACAAACGTCTGGAAGATCATTTTAATAATAATCAAAGAGAGCATTTAAGCGGCATTTATAAAATGCTGATTTCTGTGACCGAAGATGTTCGAGTGGTCTTGATTAAGCTCGCAGAGCGTACCTATGCCTTGCGAGAATTGACTCAAGCCTCACGTGAGCGTCAAGAGCGTGTTGCTCGAGAAATTCTGACCATTTACTCACCTTTGGCGCACCGTTTAGGGATTGCACAGTTAAAGTGGGAACTGGAAGATTTAGCTTTCCGTTATTTAGCCCCAGAACGCTATAAAGAAATTGCAACTTTACTGAATGAAAAACGTTTGGAACGTGAGCAATATATTCAGTTTGTGATTGATAAACTGAAGAATGAACTGGCGAGCTACGGTATCGAAGCCGAGATTAGCGGACGGGTGAAGCACATTTATTCGATTTATCGAAAAATGAAAAGCAAGAACCTCAGTTTCGATCAGCTTTATGACATTCGAGCGGTTCGGGTATTGGTAAAAAGCATACCTGAGTGTTATCACTCATTGGGAATCGTGCATCAAATTTGGCGTCATATTCCGCATCAATTTGATGATTACATTACCAACCCTAAAGCCAATGGTTATCGCTCCTTGCATACTGCGGTCATTGCAGAGAACAAGTCACTTGAAGTGCAAATCCGGACCAAGGATATGCATAACGAGGCAGAGCTTGGGGTATGTTCGCACTTCAATTATAAAGAAGGCGCAAAAAATACCGATCACTCCTTTAATCATCGTTTACATTCATTGCGTGCGGTACTTGAGCATTATCAAGAACGTAATGATGCCAACGCGCATAAATCAGATGATGATTCCGAGAATTTTGAACACGTTCAAGATTTCGAAGGATTTGAAAAAATCTATGTGTTTAGCCGTGATGGAGACATTAAAGAATTACCCCGTGGTTCAACCGTTTTAGACTTTGCCTATCATGTACATACTGAAGTAGGGAATAAGTGTTATGCAGCGCGGGTCAACCAGCGCTATGTGCCTTTAACCTATACTTTAAAAACCGGCGAACAGGTTGAAATTCTGACTAAAAAAGATCGAGAACCAAATCGTGACTGGTTAGTGAACTCGCTGGGTTATATCAAAACCTCTCGTGCACGCGATAAATTGCGTCACTGGTTTAGACAGCAAGACCGCAGTAAAAATCTGGAAGTTGGCCGTGAAATTCTGAATAAAGAACTTTTACGTTTGGCGATTCATCCAAAAAGCATTGATTTAAATGATTATTGCAATCACTTCAATGTCAAATTGGGTGAAGATATTCTGATTGGTTTGGTAAATGGCGATATCAGCCTGCATTCCTTGATCAATCAGGTCAATCGTCATATGCATATCGGTCAAGATGAACCTGAATTGGTACTCAAGCCGACCTTAAATCCACGTGCAAGTCATACCTTGTCTGCGCATGGCATTTTAATTGATGGTTTGGACAATGTGGAATTGCATATTGCGCAATGTTGTCAACCGGTTCATGGTGAGCCAATTGGTGGATATATCACACTGAATCGTGGAGTCAGTATTCATAAGGTTGCCTGTCCGGATTATGTGCGCATGATTTCTCACGAACCTGAGCGTGCTGTTGAAGCCGATTGGGAAATGCAACCGACCCGTGGTCAAAGTGTACAGATTGTGGTGGAAGCCTACGACCGCCGTGGTCTGCTTAAAGATTTAACTCAGGTGATTTTTTCCGATCAAATCAATATTCGTCAGGTAAATACCATTTCAGAAACGGACGGTATTGCCAATATGAAACTGTTAATTGAAGTGAAAGGCTTGGCACAGTTATCACGTTTGCTGGCACGTTTAGAGCAACAACCGGGGATTATTAGCGCACGCCGTTTGGTGCAAGGGAATTAATCCAAAGCTTTAAATAAGCCCTAATTTTCGATACCATTTTTGCTGCACCATAAAAAAGCCCATCCGAAGATGGGCTTTTTTATGTCAAGTCAAAGAGAAATTATTTAGGAATTTCTTCTTCTTCAAATTCAGGTTTAACCTGAACAATGAAGTCTTGACGGTTCAGGCCACGCCATAGGGCAAAGGCAGTACCAATGTAAATCGAAGAATAAGTACCGACAAATACACCAATAAACATCGCGATAGAGAACCAGTGTAAACCTTCGCCACCAAGGAACATCATTGCCACGACAACAAGCAATAAGGTCATTGAGGTATGAATGGTACGGCGTAAAGTTTCTGTCAAAGAAATATCGATAACTTCACGCGGGCTTGCGCCGCGGATCTTGCGGAAATTTTCACGGATACGATCCGATACCACGATGTTATCGTTTAACGAAAAGCCTAAAAGTGCCAGAATTGCAGCCAATACGGTTAAGTCAAACGGCCATTGCATCATGGCAAAAACACCCACTGTTACAAGGACGTCATGGAATAAAGAAAGAACCGCACCTATAGCTAACTTGAATTCGAAACGAATCGTAACGTATACCAGCATTAAAAGTAATGCCAATCCAACAGCACCTGCAGAGCGCAGATACAGCTCATTGCCGACTTGACCACCGACCGAGTCCACTTTATGGACTTCAGCCGCATTGTTCGGCAATTGGGCAGCTTTGGTAATCGCGTTACTCAAGTCTTCCACTTCAAGGTCTTGAGCTGGCATACGCACCAAAAGGTCTTTATTGCTACCAAGCGTTTGCACTACCGCATCTTTGAAACCGGCTTGATCTAAAGCTTTAACTACTTCAGCCTGATTGGCAGGTTGAGCATAGTTGAGTTCTGCAGAAACACCCCCGGTAAAGTCCAAACCGAGGTTTAGACCTTTGGTCACAATAAAGAAGATGCTTGCAATCGTTAAAATGATGGAGAAAATTGCCGCCGGTTTGGCAATTTTCATAAATGGAATTATTCGTTCATCATCAGGGCGACCATATTTTTTTGAATCAGGTTGAGTCATATCAGTCATCATCGATCTCCTTAAATGCTCAACTTCTTCAGGTTACGCTTTTTACCATAAATGAGCTGTACGATTGCACGGGTCACTGTAATTGCAGTAAACATCGAACAAATAATACCAATCATCAAGGTTACGGCGAAGCCTTTGATAGGACCTGTACCGATGGCAAAAAGAATAAACGCAACCAGGAACGTGGTTAAGTTCGAGTCAAAAATGGTGTTATAAGCTCGATCATAACCCGCGACAATCGCTTGTTTGGGCGAGGCTCCCCATTTCATCTCTTCCCTTATTCGCTCACAGATCAGTACGTTGGCATCCACCGCCATACCAATGGTGATCACGATACCGGCAATACCAGGAAGGGTGAGGGATGCGCCAATCCAAGACATGACTGTCAGGATCATTGCCAAGTTGGCGAGAAGGGCAAAGTTAGCGATCACACCGAATAGACGGAAGAATACCACCATCCAGATTGCAACCAGAATGAAACCGATTTGAGTCGATAACACACCTTTGTCAATATTTTCCTGACCCAGGCTTGGACCGACGACACGTTCTTCAACGAAGTACATAGGCGCAGCCAAAGCACCTGCACGAAGCATCAGCGCAAGTTCAGCTGCTTCCTGAGGTGAATCCAGACCGGTAATACGGAACTGAGAACCTAATACCGCTTGAATGGTTGCCGCATTAATCACGACAGATTCTGCATAAGGCGTACGCACTTCAGTTTGTGCACCGGTTACAGGATCGGGTACATAGCTGATTTTTTGCTTGTTCTCGATGAACAGTACCGCCATGCGCTTACCAACCGCATTACGTGTTGCATCCGACATCAGTTTACCGCCAGCGCTGTCTAAAGTAATATTTACTTCAGCACCACCAGTGTCTTGGCTAAAGCCACTTGAGGCATTTTGGACACGTTCACCGGTGAGAATACGGTTACGGTTGAGCAGTAATTCGCGACCACTATCCAGTGATTCATAAGCAAAAATTTCTGTACCTGGAGGTAATGCCTGACCAGTCGATTTACCGGTATACGGATCGATATATTGGTCATTCAAATCAGAAACCAGGCGGAATTCCAGGTTTGCTGTACGACCCAAGACACGTTTTGCTTCAGCAGTGTCCTGAACACCAGGAAGTTCAACCACAATGCGGTTGCTACCTTGCGTTTGAACCAATGCTTCCGCTACACCCAACTCGTTAATACGGTTACGTAGCGTGGTTAAGTTTTGGTTTACTGCGTAAGACTGAATTTCTTGCTTACGGACATCGGTATAGTTCAGGCGTAAAGTTGAACCTGACTCTGATGCAATCGCTTGCTGAGTGAATTCATTGCCATTACGACGCAAGAAGTCCATGACAGCATCACGGTCATTGTTATTGGCAAACTGTACCGTAATAGTGTTGTTATTCAACGCAAGGCTATTGAATTTCATCTTGTTGTCACGCAGTTGACGACGCAAATCAGTCGCCGATGTTTCCATACGCTGACTGATGGCTTTATCCATATCCACTTCAAGCAAGAAGTGAACACCACCACGTAAATCCAGACCCAATTTCATTGGTTTTGCACCAATTTTTTGTAGCCATTCAGGAGTGGTTGGCGCGAGGTTCAATGCAACAACATAATTATCGCCAAGTCCACGACGTAATACTTCTTTTGCTTTTAACTGTGCTTCAGAAGTATCAAGACGCAAAAGGGCAGCATTATTGCTAAAGCTGTTGTCATGGCTTGGAATTTTTTCACTTTCTAATAATTGCTCTGCTTTTTGTACGATGCTTTGATCAATTTGGGTACCGGCTTTGGCACCCGAAATTTGAACAGCAGGTTCATCGGGATACAAACTAGGCAGGGCATATAATGTGCTAATCACCAAAACCACGATGATCAGCAGATATTTCCATGCTGGGTAACGCATTTGTTTTCTTCTTAAAATGAAAAAGTCGTGCTAGGGCACGACTTTTTTGATTAGAGATTATTTAATGTGCCTTCAGGAAGAACTGAAATCACACTTGCACGCTGAATTTTTACTTCTACGCCACGGCTTAATTCAACCACTGCAAAATCACCTTCAATTTTAGTGATTTTACCCATTAAACCGCCGGCAAAAACCACTTCACTACCTACACCTAGGCTTTCAACTAGCGTGCGGTGCTCTTTAGCGCGTTTTGCTTGAGGGCGCCAAATGAGGAAATAGAAAATTGCGACAAATACTGCAATCATCAAAAGGTTAGTTACCAAACTTGGCTGGGCTGCAGCTTCACCCGCTGCGTGAGCAGTAGAAATAAAAAGGCTCATTTCATTTTCCTAAAATAAAAAACTGTATATCAACAATATGATAATAAACTAACTTGTTCTGCAATTTACCTTGTCTTTTTCTTCAGCGCAAATGCTGAAAGATTAATCTTCAGGACAAGGCGGTACTTCTAGACCACGACACGCATAAAATTCTTGGACATATTGATCAAAAGTACCATTATCTAACGCATCACGGATGTCTTGTGTAAATCTTTGGTAATAACGCAGGTTATGAATTGTACCGAGCATAGAACCGAGCATTTCACCGCATTTTTCCAAATGGAATAAGTATGAGCGAGTGAAATTCTGGCAGGTGTAACAGTCGCATTGCGGATCAAGCGGGTTTTGGTCATGACGATATTTGGCATTACGAATACGCACCAAACCGTCTGTCACAAAATAATGACCGTTACGTGCATTACGGGTTGGCATCACGCAGTCAAACATGTCGACACCGCGACGGATCGCTTCAACGATATCTTCCGGTTTGCCGACACCCATCAGGTAACGCGGTTTATCTTCAGGCATTTTCACAGGAAGATAATCCAGTACCTTGATCATTTCTTCTTTCGGTTCACCCACAGAAAGACCGCCAATGGCAAAACCATCAAAATCAATTTCTTTTAAACCATTGAGTGATTCATCACGAAGATCTTCGTACATGCCACCCTGGATAATACCGAACAAGGCATTTTTATTTTTGAGTACATCATGATGATGGGTTTTACAACGTTTAGCCCAACGAAGTGACAGCTGCAATGATTTTTGTGCTTCTTCACGGGTTGCCGGGTAAGGCGTACATTCATCAAAAATCATCACGATGTCTGAATTCAAGGTATGTTGAATATCCATTGAAATTTCAGGTGATAAAAAGACTTTAGAGCCATCAATCGGCGAGCGGAAAGTCACACCATCTTCTTTGATCTTGCGCATTGCACCCAGACTGAACACCTGGAAACCGCCTGAATCGGTTAAAATCGGTTTATTCCATTTCATGAACTCGTGTAAGCCACCATGTTCACGAATCACGTCTAAACCTGGACGCAAGTAAAGATGGAATGTATTACCCAAAATAATTTGAGCTTTAATATCTTCAATATCACGTGGGAGCATGCCTTTCACTGTACCGTAGGTACCAACAGGCATAAACACCGGCGTTTCAATAACACCATGTTCAAGGGTTAAACGACCACGACGGGCACGACCCGACTGGCCTAATTTTTCAAACTTCATACAATATCCTGAACAAAAGCGAAGCACTGCTGTGCTTGCAGTGCAAGAGCGAATAAACAGTTCGCCGCTAAAAGTTGGCTATTTTCCTAGATTACGCACATAAACGCCAGCGTTGTCGGATTTTAACTCGATACTTTCCTTTTCATGGTATATGGGGAAAATAATCATGGTTGATTAAAGTCAGGCTGTGGCTTGTATGATAGAACTGCTCAATCCGTTCTAATATTTCATTTTTTTCTAAGGCACAGCCATTTTTTATCCCAGAATCCATCGCTGCAATGGTCTGAATCAGTTTCTGGATATAGGGATTGCTATCAATGAAAGCTGATTCTAAAGTGAGCAAATATGCTTGCTGTGCAATGTGTAAATAGTCCTAAGGTTCAACTTCCGTCATTTGTGCTAAATCGACCAGCAGATCTTTATCGGCTTGAGAGAGTTTTTGTTTGCTGCGTAGGTTTTTAGGCAGGGTTTCGGGAGCATGATGTTGAATGAATTCATCCAATAATGGGCTGCCGATATTGAGGCATTGTGCCGAATGGACTGCGACTTGGGGCTGATGGGGAAGGTGAATAAAAAAAACAATATGATGGGTATCCAAACCATAAGAATGGGCAAAGGCTTCCTTGGCCTGTTTAAAGGCGGCAATCAGTAGATCTAAATTGTTTTGACCATTATCGTATTTTTGTTCCAGTAACGGATTGCCAAAAATATGGGTTTTTTTAAAATAATCCGCCAAGATTAATTTAAATTGCGCAAAGTGGTTTTCGGCGGATGAGTGAGAGCGATAGCGCCATTTTTTGACCTGCCATTTGTCCTGTTCCGATAAATATTGAGCCGAGTCTTCATGCTCAGCGAATAAACTGCGTGTGGTCGATATGGCTAAATAATCTAGCCCTAAATATTCATTGAAGACCAAGGCACATGCATAAATCTGATCTTCGTTATGTTGATCGTATAAGGGGTAAAACTCTTCAATCAATGCATCTTTGAGTAGGGGGATATGTTCTAACATGGGCTTTATTCTTTTTTTTTATGAAGTTAATATTTTTTAAAAATTATAATTTTTGGACTTCTTGCCGTTATTTATGAAGAATGAATACAAGAAGTCCCAAGCTATTAAAAATTAGGTCGATAGTCAAAATTTTGAGTGACGGCTTGATCTCGAAAGGGACGAATGGCTTTTTTACCTAGGGTCATGGTGTTCACAATATTATTAGGGAAAACCTGAATATGGTTATTAAATAACTCTACATTACGGTTGAAAATGGTAATGGCTGCGCCGACATTTTCATTCTGTTCTTCAATTTCATTCATCATTTTCAGATAAATTTCATTGGCTTTCAGTTCAGGATAGTTCTCCACCACGACATTGAGACTACGCATCAATTCTTTATTCAGGCTTTCAATGCGTTGTAATTGAGATACATCGGTATTATTTAAATTGAGATTTAAAATATTCTGACGCAGTTCAGTCACTTTTTCTAAAGTGCCTTTTTCAAAACCTGAATATTGTTCCACTAAAGGCTGTAAGCCATCCAGAATTTTGATTTTCTGACGTTCATAGCTGGCCACATCTGACCAGGCACGTACAGAAGCATTGTGATGACGCACAATATTATTGCGAATCATGATACATGCCACGACCACAGCAATGATCAATAGCAAAAAAATTAACAGCCCCATTTATATGTCCCCAAAACATCCAACCTTGTTATTTTAAAAAATGCGTTAAATCACGCTTTAAGCTTTCTAAATAAGGTAATTTAAAAGTACGTAAGTGTCCACGTAATGCGGAAATATCTTGAATATTTTTAGCTTGGCTCGATATTTTAAATAAATCGGCAGGCCCTAAAAAGCATAAGGTATGACTGGTCGGATGGAAGATTAAATCGCCCTGACGTTGGGCAAAAAAATCAGCCAATTTCAGTACGAATGCCGGTGATAGGATTTTTGCAGTTTGCATTTCATCACTGCCAAAAATGTTGAGTTTCTGATTGATCTGAATATCACTGGTATGCCAAGGAAAGCTGTAAGGATAATAAAAATCTTTGTTGGCGGTGGTCACTGCAAGACCTTGTGTTTCGACATCAAAAACGAACACCCCCCATAAATCTTTGTGGACTTCTTTGACTTTGACCTCATTGCCGTCTTTATCGCGGACGCGGACTTCATTGACATAGTGATATTGAAAGACCATGACCTGATGTTGTTTGCCTTCTTCATCTGCCCAGACCGTGCTGGCGTAATAGGGAATATCGTTAGAAAGGGTACCTTGATTAAATACTGGAAACAGCCGTTTTAAGTGTGCAATGAATAAAACCGGTTGTAGCGGAACAGAAATATGCTGCGGCTGTTGCTGGAAGGCGAGCTGGTATTTTTTGGCGATGGTCTGTTGTTCTAAAAATTCAATCACCTCATCAATCGGCTTTTTATCTTCATAGCTAATATACGCCCAGAAAATCATAAATAGTCCGGTCACCAGACCAACCTGTAGCCAGATATTGGTCGGGAGAATAAAAATCAGCAGCATAAAAAAAAGTCCTAGCACAGCCAAAAGTAGCGGTAGGACATTTTCAAATTTGAGCACGATCGGTGCATTCCACGGATGCAAATTATCTAGGATATCTTGCTGGCTTTGAGCCTGACGACCAATCTCCCAGAGCCGCGCAATATTCTGAAAAACCCGTTCATTTTTTTTACGTCGAATATGAATCGAATGTTTAACAGTATCGAGCGGCATGGTGTGCTTCTTTTTATCGGCAAATATTAAGGCGTAATTTTATCAATCAGCATGGCATCGCCATAACTAAAGAAGCGGTATTTTTCTTCTACAGCATGATGATAGGCATTCAAAATATTATCACGATTCGATAATGCTGAAACCAGCATCAATAAGGTGGATTCAGGCAAATGGAAGTTGGTAATTAAACGATCGACCACTTTAAAGTCATAACCTGGATAGATGAAAATTTGTGTATCACCTGTCCACGCCTTTAATGTACCGCCATGCGCTTGAGCTGCACTTTCAACGGCACGTGTTGCTGTTGTTCCAACAGAAATGACTTTATTACCACGGGCTTTGGTTTGACGAATCAGTTCAACGGTATGTTCTGGAACATCACACCATTCGCTATGCATAATGTGGTTTTGAATATCATCTGTACGTACCGGCAAGAAGGTGCCTGCACCTACATGCAACGTCACAAAAGTTTTTTGAATCCCTTTGGCTTCAAGTTTTTCCAATAAGTTTTGGTCGAAGTGCAGGCTAGCCGTTGGTGCTGCGACACTTGCCAGTTTAGTCGGGTCATTAAATACGGTTTGATAGCGTTCGGTATCAATGGCTTCTGCTTCACGATTAAAATAAGGCGGAATCGGTAAAGCACCGTATTGATCCAAGACCTCTAAAATCGGTTGTGAAAACTCGACAATAAACAAGTTTTCATGGCGACCTTGCACCGTTACTTTTACCGCATCTTCACCAATAAAAAGTTCAGCCCCTGCTTTAGGTGAGTTGCTGGCTTTAATGTGGCAGTGTGCAATAAATTTGTCCTGCATCCGTTCCACTAAAACTTCTACCGCACCACCAGAGGCACGTTTACCTTTCAGGCGTGCTTTCATCACTTTAGTGTCATTTAAAATCAGTAAGTCACCAGAGTCGAGTAAATCAAGAATGTCGGTAAAATGACAATCGTGATATTGCCCTTGAGCATCTAAATGCAAAAGACGTGAAGCACTACGCGTATCTAGAGGGTAGCGAGCAATGAGTTCATCAGGGAGATCAAAGTTAAAGTCAGAAAGTTGCATCTTCAATGTATAAAAATAAGAAAAACGTCCGCATTATAGTCCTGAAAAGGACAAACAAGAGGATATCTGATGCTTTTTAAGACAAAGTTTTTGTTTTTGCTATAAAAGTGATCAATTGATCAAATTAGATAATTGACAATTCAGCGTTTGGTAGTAATATAGCCACCACAAGCTAATGCGCTTGTAGCCCCTTTCCCGAGGTGGTGAAATTGGTAGACGCGGCGGACTCAAAATCCGCTGTCAGAGATGACGTGTCGGTTCGAGTCCGACCCTCGGGACCAGATATTAAAAAGCCCTCAAGCACTATAAGACTTGAGGGCTTTTTTCATTGTCTAAAGAAAATTTCTGACTAAATTTTGAATAAAGAATAACTAAAAAGCAAACCTGCCTTAAATTGTCACATTTGATCTGTTTGTGTCTTTTTTCATTGTGTTCTATGTGAAAGTTTGTTAATAAAGTTAAGGGGAATAGTTAGTTTTTTTATCAATAGGGGTAAAACAAATTTACGAGGCAGATATGAAAATGCAGTTACTCGAAATAGGCTCGGAAACTGAGCAACTCAGTGCATGTAGAATATCATTATTGCTTGGTGTTTTTACTTCGGAAAATCGTGTCGAAGGTTTTTTAAAGTTTGCGCGTGGCATTCTGCAAGCAGAGCGAGGCATTCTTACTTTTCATCATGAACCGTATATTTGGTATTCTGCACCCGAATCGTTTAAAGCATTTCATGCGCAAAAAGAAGCCAGTTTGGTCTCCTTTTTTGAAGGCGATACTATTCTCTCAACAAAACATAAGAACTATGCTGCTTTTTCTCAACATGTGCATGATTTGGGTGTTGGACACAATCGCATTGTCGGTTTCGATTTAAAAATCAATAAAACAGAGTCTATTGGACAAGTCCTTTTATTTGATGAGCAGACTGAATCCTTTAATGAAGAAAATTTACAGCTGGTGCATGAATTTGCCATGAGCTTGATTAATATCATTGAATTACGTTCAAACTATGCCGAGCTCAAAGAATTATATGAACAGCAATCTGCTTTAAATTTTAGTAAAACCAAATTTTTTCAAATTATTGCGCATGATCTGCGTGCGCCATTTCATGGCTTAATCGGTTTCTCGGAAGTGTTGGCTCAAGAGCGAGAAACACTGGATGATTCTAGTATTCAGAG
Organism: Acinetobacter sp. ANC 5414; assembly: GCF_013004295.1. Classification (NCBI taxonomy): domain Bacteria; kingdom Pseudomonadati; phylum Pseudomonadota; class Gammaproteobacteria; order Moraxellales; family Moraxellaceae; genus Acinetobacter; species Acinetobacter sp. ANC 5414. The sequence continues at coordinate 9,540 of NZ_JABERM010000007.1, read as the reverse complement.
TATTGCTGATTATTTATTGGACACTTCGCAGTCGACCTATAATCTTTTAGAAAGTTTATTGAATTGGGCCATGGCAGAAGGTGGGCGCTTTGTTTACCACCCGATTAATTTTAATTTAAAACAATCCTCAAAAATTGTTTTTGATGTCTTGAATAGCTTGGCGATTAAGAAAAATATCCAGCTGATTGATCAAGTGCCTGACGATATAAAAGTCTATGCCGATATTAATATGGTGACTTCCGTTTTACAGAACCTGGTTTCAAATGCACTGAAATTCACCCATGTGGATGGTACGGGAAAAGTCACCATTCATGCAGAACAATCCGCACAGTATGTTGATATATACATTCAAGATACCGGTTTGGGGATGACTCAACAGCAGATTGACGAGCTTTTCCAACCCCGCTTAACAGTAAGTTTTAAAGGAACTGCCGGTGAGAAAGGCACGGGGTTGGGCTTGGTGTTATGTAAACGTTTCGTTGATTTGAATCAAGGTGAAATTTCTGTGCAATCCAAAGAAGGTGCGGGGACAACGTTTAAAGTCTCTTTACCGACAGCCCTGAATGCGCATCAAACTTTATCTTTCAATGGCGTGAAGCAAGCCATTACTGAATAAATCAGAACAGAACACTAAATTTATTTTCCACTATTTCTTTTCAACTGATATAACTAGAAAAAACTCGGCTGAAGGTTTGAAAATGAATGCGGAACAATTGCACAAAACATTACGTGCTAGCCAATACGCAGAACAAGTATTGGGAAATCATGCAGTACTCCTCGAACAAGATTATGCAATTGACCAATTTCTCGTTCCTTTAAGCACCACGCAAATCCAGAACTTTGTGGATCGCGCTTTAGATAATATCACCGATGAAACCACATGGATGCTTGCAATTCGTGTGCTTCGTGCACGTTTGATGTTTCGCTGGATCTGGCAGGATGCCAATCAACTTACCGATGTGGTCACCTTGACCCGTGAACTTTCAGACTTTGCTGATGCATCCATTTGCGCAGCAAAAAAATTCGCAAGAGTTCCTCTGGTTGCAAAGCACGGCGAACCGATGGGTTATAACGGTACGGTACAAGATTTAATTGTGGTCGCCATGGGTAAACTGGGTGCTCAAGAACTTAATCTTTCAAGTGATATAGATCTTATTTTTGCCTTTGATGAGCAGGGTGAAACCAATGGTCGTAAATGTATTGATGTACAGCAATTCTGTATTTTGTGGGGACAGAAACTTATTTATCTGCTGGATCATATGACCGCGGATGGTTTCGTGTTTCGTGTCGATATGCGTTTGCGTCCATGGGGTGATGGTTCGGCACTGGCGATTAGTCATGTTGCTTTGGAAAAATATTTGAGTCAGCACGGGCGTGAATGGGAACGTTATGCCTGGATTAAAGCGCGTATTGTGACCGGTGGAAAAGAAGGCGATGAACTTCTGGAGATGACCCGACCATTCGTGTTCCGGAAGTATGTCGACTACACTGCCTTTGAAGCCATGCGTGAAATGAAGGCCATGATTGAACGCGAAGTACTGCGCCGTAATATTGAAGATGATATCAAGCTTGGTGCAGGTGGTATCCGTGAAGTCGAATTTATTGTGCAAGTTTTTCAGCTGATTTACGGTGGCTCCAAGCTTGAATTGCAAGATCGTCAATGCTTAGTCAGTCTGCACCATTTGGGTGAAGTTGGTCTACTTGACATGCAAGCCGTAGCTGAACTGGAAGATGCTTATTTATTCCTGCGCCGTGTTGAACACGCTATCCAAGCCTTGCATGATCAACAAACCCAGTCTTTGCCGAGTGAGCCTGATTTACATCAGCGTATGATTGAAACTTTAGGCTTTGCTGATTGGGATACTTTCATCGCATTTCTGAATCAGAAACGCGCTAAAGTCATTTTTCAGTTTGAACACCTGATTAAAGAAAAAGAACCCGATCCGTTAATAGAAAGTTTTAGCCAACTGGAAAAACAGTTAGATGCCGTGCTGGATGATAATGCCAAAAACCTGATCCATGAATTTTGGTATGGGCATGCACTCAAGAAATTGCCTGCAAAAGCAGTGCAGCGTTTAAAAACCTTTTGGCCGCATTTGATTGAAGCTATTTTGCAGTCGGATAAACCGCAAGTGGCATTATTACGCTTAATGCCCTTGGTTGAATCAGTGATGCGTCGAACCGTATATCTGGTGATGCTGATTGAAAGTAAAGGGGCGCTGCAACGTCTGGTTAAAATGTCTACCGTAAGTCCGTGGATTTGTGAGGAACTGACCCATTATCCAGTGTTGTTGGATGAATTCTTGTCGATGGATTTTGAATTGCCGAAACGTCAGGATTTGGAAGATTCACTGCGCCAGCAACTGTTACGCATCGAGATTGATCAGGTTGAAGACCAGATGCGGGTTCTGCGGTTATTCAAAAAATCCAATGTCTTGGCGGTTGCAGCCAGTGATGTTTTAGCTGAAAGTCCACTCATGAAAGTATCTGATGCACTGACGGATATTGCAGAAGTCTCGGTCAATGCCACCTTACAGTTGGCGTATCAAATAACGGCGAAAAAACATGGCTATCCGCTTGATGCAGAGGGTCAACGTTGTTCACTCGATCACATGGCATTTGTCGTGGCAGGTTATGGAAAGCTGGGTGGAATCGAGATGGGCTACGGCTCGGATCTGGATCTGGTGTTTATCCATTATATGAGTGAACAGGGCGATACTGATGGTCAGAAGCCGATTAGTGGGTTCGAGTTTGCCATGCGGGTTGCTCAAAAGTTGATGTCGTTGATGACCACACAAACATTGGATGGTCGGGTCTATGAAATTGATACCCGTTTGCGTCCATCGGGTGAGGCGGGTTTATTGGTAACCAGTCTAAAAGCCTTTGAGCAGTATCAGCTGAAAAGTGCCTGGGTGTGGGAACATCAGGCTTTGGTTCGTGCACGATCTATTGCTGGTGAGAAAAGTTTACGTGAAAAATTTGAAGCATTACGCTGCCTTATTTTGACCCAACCACGAGATGAAGCCAGAGTTCGGGAAGAAGTTTTGAAGATGCGCCAAAAAATGAAAGACCATTTAGGCTCATCGAAAGAACAGCAAAAAGATGGAATTTTTCATTTAAAACAGGACGCAGGTGGTATCGTTGATATCGAATTTATGGCACAGTATGCGGTGTTAGCCTGGAGTGGGTCGAATCCCGATCTCGCCCATTACTCCGACAATGTACGAATCCTTGAAGATGCCGCAAAAGCAGGTTGCTTATCCAGCGACGACGCGACAGCATTGATTCAAGCTTATCTCAGTGAACGAGCCGAGAGCCACCGTTTAGCCCTTGCGAATCAATCCATGCAAGTGAATGCTGCGGACTGGCACGATACCCGCGTGATCGTTTGCAAGTTATGGCAAAGATTAATTGATCCAACTGCAAATATTTGCATTGGATAAAGATGACTGTGTATAAAAATTTGGAGAGTGCGCCATGAACTTGGCTGATCGTGATGGTTTTATTTGGCAAGATGGACAAATGGTTGATTGGCGTGAGGCAAAAATCCACGTCTTAACACATACCTTACATTACAGTATGGGTGTGTTTGAAGGTGTCCGTGCTTATGAGACTCCTAACGGAACTGCGATTTTCCGTCTTCAGGATCATACAAAACGTTTGCTCAACTCTGCAAAAATTTATCAAATGAAAGTTCCATTTGATCAAAAAACTCTAGAGCAAGCTCAAATTGATGTCGTACGTGAAAATAAATTAGCGTCTTGCTATTTGCGTCCAATTATCTTTATCGGTTCTGAAAAACTGGGTATCGCTGCAACTGACAATACCATTCATGCCACTGTTGCTGCATGGAGCTGGGGTGCTTACCTTGGTGATGAAGCGATGGCGAAAGGTATTCGTGTTAAAACTTCATCATTTACCCATCATCATCCTAACGTGACGATGTGTAAGGCAAAAGCATCGGGTAACTATACTTTGTCGATTCTTGCACACCAAGAAGTGGCACATTCTGGTTACGACGAAGCAATGTTGATGGATCCACAAGGCTATGTATGTCAGGGTTCAGGTGAAAACGTATTTTTGGTTAAAGATGGCGCATTGCATACACCTGATATCGCTGGCGGTGCTTTAGACGGTATTACGCGTCAAACCATTATTACCATTGCCAAAGACTTGGGTATTGAAGTATTTGAACGCCGTATCACCCGTGATGAATTCTACATTGGTGATGAAGCCTTCTTTACTGGTACTGCTGCTGAAGTAACCCCAATTCGTGAATATGATGATCGTGAAATTGGTTCAGGTTCACGTGGTCCAATTACCACACAAATTCAAAAAGCATTCTTTGATGCAGTTCAGGGTAAAGACCCTAAATATGCACATTGGTTGACTTACGTAAAATAAGTTGATCGCGTAAGATGAAGAGGCGGAACGAAAGTTTCGCCTTTTTTATTGATTAAGATTTGAGTTTATTTTCTTTTAGGGACATTTTTTATGCATATTGTCTATGTCAGTGATGGCAAAGCAGGGCATCGCTCACAAGCAGTCGGCTTATATAAAGCGATGCAAAGGCAAAGTGCAGAGGAAGTTACCTTTGAGGAAGTATCAATAGATCAATTGCCAGTTTTTAGCTTATTTTCAGCAATTTTTAACAAGAACTTTGCAGCGTTAAAGCAACGACCAGATTATATTTTTGGCGTAGGCAGTCATACTCAGTTGCGCGTTTTACTTCTAGGTCAGGTCTATCCTCAAGCAAAAACGATTATCTTAATGAAACCTAATTTTCCGGTGACCTGGTTTGATTATGCGATTATTCCTGAACATGACGGTATGGCAGCATCGGAGCATGTGATCCTCACACAAGGTGCTCTAAATCCAATTGTGAATGAACAGAGACATCAGCAAAATAGACTTTTAATTGCGTTAGGTGGATCATCTAAACGACATCAGTGGAATGAAGAAAAAGTTTTAGATTCAATTCAACAAATAGTCAATCTTCACCCTCAAGCTGAGATTATTTTGACCACTTCACGACGTACACCGGAAGAATTTTTAGATCATTTGAATGAAAAATCATTTGCATCAAGGCTAAAAATATTTCCGGTTGAGCAGACACCGCAAGGCTGGATTTTTGAAGAAATGCAGCAGGCAGAAGCCGTTTGGGTGACTGAAGATAGTGTTTCGATGATTTTTGAGGCATTAACAGCAGGATGTCGGGTGGGTATCATTGAAATAGACCGTTTGAAATCTGATAGAATCACGCAGTCGATAGATCTAATTTTGAAACATGGCCTAGTTTCTCAATCAGCATCAATCCTGAAATTGGCTGAACCCTCTGCTTTTAAAGAAGCGGAGCGTGTGGCAATATATCTTTTAGCCTAATAATCAGGTTGTTCTTGTGATTTATATTTTTATTCTTCTATTGGTTTCATTCATGGCATTTAGTTATAAATATGCGTGGTGGAAACCAGCGGTAGACTGGAAGCATCCTCGGGTTTTAATGTATCACATGGTTAGGGATCATATTGACGGTGCAAATTTTAATAAATTGCGCGTGAAGCCTGTTGAATTTGAAAAGCAAGTGGCTTGGATGAAAGCTGAAGGTTTTCATTTTGTCACCATGCAGGAATTGCAACAAAACTGGGGCAAACATCCTGAAAAAACAGTGGCCATTACTTTTGATGATGGTTATCTGGATAATCTAGAACATGCGTATCCTATCTTGGAAAAATACCAAGCTAAAGCCACTATTTATGTGGTGGTGGATCGTCATGATCGAGATTGGTCAACCTATAAAAAAGCCCATCATAACAGTGGTGAACTGGCTCGTGAACCTAAGTTGAATAATGAGCAAGTGAAGTTTTTGGCACAAAGTGGTTCGGTAGAGATAGGTTCCCATACTTTGACCCATGCGAATCTTGATAAATTAGATGATGCTGAGTGCTTAAAGGAACTATCTGAATCCAAGATTCAATTGGAACAATTAACAAATATGCCTGTCAGAAGTTTTGCCTATCCCTTTGGGATTTATTCTGAACGTGATGTGGACATGGCAAAACAGGCTGGCTACAGCAATGCTGTAACCACAAATGAAGGCATAGATTCAGAGCATCCAGATTTTATGCAGTTACAGCGCATTAAAATTAGTGGTAAAGATTCATTGTTTGCGGTGAAATTGCGTCTTAAATTGGGTCAGCGTAACTAAGAGAGAAGAATAATGCATATTTGTATGGTTATGGCCGGTGACGAAGAAGGCGGTTTAGAAAAGCATGTTATTGAATTGACCAATGGTTTAAAACAACGTGGTCATAAGTTGACTGTGATTGCCCATGAAAAATATCTGAACCGAGTGGATACTGATTTTATTGCAGTAGATTTAACAAAAAGCCGTCGTAATGTTTTTGTATTGTATCAAATGTATAAAGTACTCAAACAATTGCAACCTGATATTGTCCACGTGCACGGCAATAAAGCAGCCGCAATTGTCGGTAGGCTCTTATCTTTTATAAATATACCAAGTGTTGCTACACTGCATAGTCGAAAGAAAAATACAAAAATGTTTAGACCTTATGATGCTGTCATTGCTGTTAGTCCAAATGCTGCTGAAACTCTAAATCATAAGAATACACATGTAATTCTTAATGGGATTATTCCACCAAAATTACAATCATCATTAATCAAGCCAAAAAAGAAAATCGTATTGGCAGTAGGACGTTTGGTGCCTGTCAAAGGTTTTGATGTATTGTTGAATGCGTGGAAAAATGTTCAAGATGCGGAGTTATGGATCGTTGGTGATGGATTTGAAGAACATAAACTCAGAGATTTAATAGGTCTGTTAAACTTGAATGATTCTGTGCAAATGTTGGGTTATAGAAGTGATGTTGTGGAACTGATGCAGCAAGCAACGATATATGTAATGTCTTCTCACTATGAAGGTTGTCCATATACTATGATAGAAGCATTATTATGTGAAGTTCCAATGGTCTCTACATCAGTTGGTGCAATGACAATGGTTTTACCAAAAAAATATTTAATACCACCTAATGATGCTGAAAGTTTGGGTCATTGTCTTAATGAATGTCTAAAGAATTTAGAGCAAATGCAGTCTGATTATCAAAGGGTTTTTGCTTATGCGAAGCAAAACTTAGTCCTTGATGGAATGATTGATAAAATTGAGAAGACCTATCGGAGTGTTAAATCTTAATTACATTAACTAAATTTTAAAACACTATTTTAAACTAGAGCCTATAACTTATATTATTATTTAAATTAGTGATGGAGTTTTATCAACTATAAAATGCGTTCTAAAGAATTTTTATTTCGTATGCATTTAAGTAGTGAGCTATTGCTGAATGTTGAGTGAAATTGGAGAGAAAGATGAAATATGTCGCATTGGGTGACTGTAATACTCAAGGTGATCCCAATAATTTTGGTAATGCCTATCCAGAACGCTTTGCAAAAGAAATGAGATGGATGGTTACAAATTTTGGTCACACTATGTCTACAACCAGAGAAGGCTTAGAATATTTTAAACGTCCAGAAACTCAAAATGCAGATATTATAAGTATTCAATTTGGAATTGTTGATTCTTGGGTGACATTCAAAGGAGCACCTTTTGTTCTCTATTATCCAGATAACAAATGGCGTAAGTTTTTGAGAAAAATCGTAAAAAAAATTAAAAAATATGGTCGAAAGTTGAAATTTCATAGTTTATTTGGGACGCGTAATGTAGTTGAAGTGGGTGAATATTTACGTAATATCCAATATATCATCGAAAATTCAAAAGCGCGTGTGATTTATCTTGTGGAAATTTACCCTAATCTCGATCTGAGCCGTGAACCAAATATTTTAAGATATAATCAAGCTTTAAAGAGTATGTGTGATAATAAGCGTGTGTTTTTTGTCCCTGTATTTGACTTGCTTAAGCCGAACCCCCATGGTGAAAATTTTGATGATACAACTCATCTATCGTCGATTGGGCATGATATTGTGAAAGATCAATTGTTAGCTGTTACAAATAATTCGGACATCCGATCAATATTATGAAAAAAGCTTTATTCTTCGTGCTGACAGATGGGAAACCAGGTCATCAAACACAGTCTGAAGGTGTGATGAAACTACTTACACCACATTTCCCTAAACATCAAATTAGATACTTAAACCTAAAAAAAGTTTCAAAGAATACAAATTTAGCTTTACGTTTTCTTTTGAATTATTTTGATTTATCTTCTTTTCTTGAGCATTATATCTCTCTTCCAGATTTTGACTATGTAGATGATGTATATATTATTTCAGCAGGTGGGGATACACTGGTTCCGAATGTATTATTAAAAAGATACTGCTTGCGAAACCATATAAAAGCTAAAAATATTATTTTAAGTTCATTGCGTGGAGTGCAGCCTGTTAACTTTGATGTGATTTTTACGGTAAACTCTGAGCTAAAGGATAATTTTCGCTACGTTTATTACCCCATCTCTCCGAATAAAATGGTGTTTTCTAATTTAAAATCAAATGATCAAGAAGATTGTAAAAATACGAAAATTTTGATACTCATTGGTGCAGATACCAAAGATGTCAAAATTGGTGATGCAAAAAGCTGGTTTAAATTAGTTAAAAATATTAAAACACAATACCCATATTCAGAGGTTATTTTAACTACATCACGTAGAACGAGTGTCCAGTTTGAAAAGGAGTTGATGGATCTATTAATATCTTGCCCTTTGACTATGAATGACAAGTATTATATGTATAACTTGGGAAACCAGATTCAGATTGTCAATTTAATACTATCTTCAAACTTTGTTTTGGTTAGCCAAGATTCTGGTTCTATGGTCAGTGAAGTTATCATGGCGGAAAAAAAAGTTTTAATAGTGGGTAATATTACCGATATCAAAAACAAAGTGATGAAAGATTATTTTAATAGTTTATTTAACCACCACTTGCTTACATTTATAGGTTTTGATGAAATAAATTTTCAGATTAAGTTAGATCAATTAACTATTGAAAATCATTCTTTGGTTTTATCGGATAAATTGAAAGAAGCCTTGTCTAATCATAAGGACTAGGGAGTTATCATCTTTAAAAATCCTAGTAATAACCCGAATCCTGCTTAAGCCGATAATCCCATTACTCGAATAGCTGGCTTGTTTTGATGGCATAACTGGTAAGCACATAAAGATGCATAAATTCTAGCTAAGTATCCTTCAATGCTTCTCGCTTTACTCGTCACCAAATGATATTTCCCTTTTAGCAAGCTGAATAAAGTCTCTATTTTATTACGCTGCTTTAAGTGATATTCATCTGCTGTTGAGAGTTGCACAGATTTCATGTTCTTTCGGTGATATATAATTAAATCAGTACCTTGTACTTTGAATCTACTCTTTAATTCCTGATTGATATAGCCACGATCAGCATAGAGCTTTGTAAGCGTCCGCTGAACCCCACTTTTCTTATCTGCTCAATATCCCGATAGTGTCCATTATTTATTATAAATGGACATTATGTTTATGGCCTTAGACACTTTTATAGACACTGAACAAA
>NZ_JABERM010000035.1:0-57653 GCF_013004295.1 Acinetobacter sp. ANC 5414 | reverse complement strand
GTGATGTACTGAAAAGGCTGCCGACACATAAAGTGACCCAAATAGAAGAATTACTGCCACACCGTTGGAAACCTGAACCCCGTTAAAACATAGCAATGGGGTTCAGCGGATGCTTACAGAGCTTTGCTTTTAATCCTTCGACTAACTGTTCAACCATTTTAATATCTGCTGTATGCCCATTTGATAAAGCTGTACTGACAATCTCTCCTGACTGATTCATGATTAAATGCAGCTTACAGTCAAAGAACCATCCCATTGAGCTTTTGCCGCGGGTTGCAATCGCTGCCAGGAATTTATGCCGTTGAATCCGCTGATTTTTGCATACAGGTAGCGTCGTCGAATCAATCCATAAATAATGACTTTGACAATCTTTCATCAAGGCAAAATGTAAAGCATGCAGCACCAATCGATGAACTCTGATGAGATGAACCATCCGCTGGTAACACGGTAAATATCGAAATAGTTGACTTTGATTCTGCTTTAATGAAAAGAAAAAGGCTTTGAAGTTATTGAAATGAGAGCTTTTATACCAAATGGCGATGAACACGATTTCTGAAACTGTCAATTGAGAAGAGTGTTTTCTCAAACGCTTGTTGCTGTATTTTAAAAATTCCCAATAGGTTGCTTCAAATTTCTGAAAAAAGTCATCAATGATGCAGAAGAAATATGTAAAATCGAACATGATGGCTGAAGGCGTAGGTGGTGTGGTAACTCCCTAATGGTTTTCAGCCACCTTTTTTTCAAGTTAATTTCTTATCCGCGATTCAGGTTAGTAATACCATCTGAAATGGTGCTACTAGGACTCTGATAATTTTAAAATGAGTTAAATGGGTTGCCAAACTGGTGGAGATAAACCGAGCCAATTTCAGCTGATCCCACATAGTTAAGATGGTCTTTGTCTTTATGAACATAAAGCGGGGTCTGATTTAAACTTAACGAACACGTCGCTTCTTTGCATATCACTTTTTTAGGATCAATAAATTTGATTTGAGGGAATTCTTTCTGTAAGTCAAATAATATTTTCAGCGTTTTCGCATCTCGAGCTTGTATTTGATCGATTGGCTGAGTACATGATTGATTCACACCAATAGATTCGACACGAGCAGGACAATTAGCTCGTATCCCTTTAAGTTCAGGAACATCTAAAATTACGAAAATTTTATCTGTTGATTGGCTAATATTATTAAATGCTCTGCGTAGACCATTTTTGAGCACATCTTCTCGATTTGTGTGTTGACCATCGCGAATATCGAACATCGTATCTAGATACAGTGAGTAGTAACCTGCGAATATGACAAAATCATATTGATGATTGTTTAAATGAGCAGTAATTGCATCATTTCGGGTTTTATATTCAGGGCGAAGATGATAATCTTTTTGGTTCGCTGCATAATAGCGGTCGACATCAGGCATATACATGGTTGCTGTGTGTGTTGGATCGTAGCCTCGTAAACCAGCATCTTTTGCCCATACATCTATAGCACCAATCATGCTATTGGCATGTGAGTCACCAAGAACGATAAAGTCGATATGGTCTTTTTCTATGCCAATCCTACAGATATCAGGATTAGGTAGTTTGCGCTCATCATTTGGTGAGTCATGGCACTGTTGTCTTGCCCTATGAGGAGCAGCTTGTAAAGCCAGTACTTGTTTTGAGACTAAAGTGTTGTAACGGTTAGGAAAGCCTTGGAATTGATATGTACAAGCCACAATCATGGTGAAAATTAAGCTAGGTGCAACGAAGCCTTTAAGAATGACCGTTTTATTTGGAAGGTTAAGCCATTTCTTACTTGGATCTTCGATATAAGTGTATGTGAGATATGAAAGTACAATGGTCAAGCAGACGATGAAAAGTTGGTTAGTCCAATTAAATTCAATGTAATAGAAGTTAAAGAACACGACTATTGGCCAATGCCAAAGATACATCGGATAAGAGAGTTTCCCTATCCAACTGTTGATAGGATTACTTAATAAAAAGTTATGGTTAAGCGGGTTTTTACCTAAGTAAATGATGATGCCAGTTGCAATACATGGGATCATTGCATTAATCCCAGGGAAAGTTGTGAACTGATTATAGCTTACTGCACAGTAGCTAATCACACCGAGGCTTAAAGCTATCGAAATTTGTGCATAGATTTTTTTGAACTTTACGAGAGGTAGAAAGTAAATAAGTGCACCGAGAAGTAATTCACAAGCACGAACTGGCATTCTGTAATACGCTTTCGCTGCACTTTTAATAATTTGCTGTTCTGCATAAAAAACAGAGAGTGCAATGCATCCAAGAATGATCCAAATAATGTATTTAGAATAAGATCTTTTAAACAACAAGAGTAAGAGTAAAGGCCATACTAAATAGAATTGTTCCTCAACACCAAGTGACCAAAGGTGTAATAATGGAATTTCATCGACTGAGCCTGAAAAATAGTCACCAGCTTCTTTCCTCATATAAATATTAGCAAGGAGAAATGTTGAATAAATTAAGCTCTTTGAATATTCCATTAGTTCATTTGGAAGCATAATGAAATAACTAGTAACAGAAACAACAGTGAGTACAGTAAATAATGCAGGCGCTAATCGAATGATGCGCTTTTTATAAAAATTACCTAGAGAGAACTGGTGATTACTAATATCTTTATGTAAAATCTTGGTAATCAAAAATCCAGAAATCACAAAAAAAACATCTACCCCAATAAACCCGCCAGAAAACCATGTCAAATTGATATGATTAAAGATTACAAGCAAGATTGCCAAAGCTCTTAAGCCTTCAATGTCAGATCGATATCTCATGTAAATATTCAAGAAAACTAGAAGATTGTAAGTGTAAAGATATTGTGTCTAGATTATGTTTAATTTTGTTGATTTTGACAGTTAATAAAATGGACTGCTCCCAGTATCTTAGACATGAGACAGCCTCATTTTGAAGCTGCCTCAAAGGCTTCTGGACTCATCCCATCGAGATGCGAATAATGCCTGATTCGATTGTAAAACATCTCGATATAATCAAACACATCCGCACGGGTCATTTCTCGTGTTTTATAGATCCGCTTTTTACTTCTTTCCTTCTTCAAGCTGCTAAAAAAGATTCTGCAACAGCATTGTCCTATGAGCAGTATACTGCGCAAGACCTCGATGACTCATACTCGGAACTAAGTTATGCTTCTGACAGAATTTCTGCCAGTCTCCGCTGCTATATTGTGAGCCTTGGTCTGAGTGTATGATCACAGGTTTATTGGGTCTGCGTCGCCACACTGCCATTAAAAGTGCATCTAAAACGATATCCTTAGCAAGCGTAGGTTTCATTGACCAACCGATGACTTTCCTTGAATATAAATCGAGAACCACAGCCAGATATAACCAGCCTTGCCAGGTGCGTATGTAGGTAATATCAGTTACCCACGAGGTATCAGGTGTGTTTACAACAAATTCTCGATTTAAATGGTTAGGTGGCACAATCTGAGGACGACCACGACCATAGCTTTTATGTATGCTTCTTATATCCTCGAACAGCGGAAATGCCATTGTTCTTCATGATCTTCAGCACACGATTAGGCCCACAGCTTTCACCTAGCTCTTTAAGATCCAGCGTGATGCGACGATAACCGTAGATGCCATAACTGGCATCATAAGAAGAACGGATGAGCTGTAATAACCGCTTATCTTCAATAGTCCTGCCTGATTCAGGTTCATGCAACCAGGCGTAATAGCCAGCACGAGCAATCTTAAGAACCCGACACATCGTTTTAATTTTAAATTGATGGCTGTATTCAAGGATAAACTGATACTTTACTCTGGCAGGCTTGCAAAGCGGCGTGAAAGCAGTGCTTTCACTTTAAGATTTCCCGTTCCTCTTCAGTTTGTTTAAGCTGACTTTTAAGGCGAAGGATTTCTTTCTTTGCCTCGAGTAGTTCATGTTCATCAGGGTTATTGCGTAAAGGCTGTACCGCCTTTAGCCATTTATAAATGCTGTGTTGTGATACGCCTAAACGTTCTGCTACATCAGTGACAGAATATCCACGTTCAGTAATCAATTTAACAGCTTCATCTTTAAATTCTGGGGTGTATCGTTGTCCACTCATAATATTCTCTCCTATGCAAAAAGAATAGACGATATTTGTCTAGGAGAGTGGTGGCAGTCCATTTTGGTCAAGATTAGTGTTTAAGCTTCTTCATGCTACAGGTTATAATACTGACAGTATTCACTCTATTGGAATCAAAGTGACTCATCTTCTTATCAAATCGAATATTCATGATGCAAAATATAAGATCTCAATCACCTCTAACAAATACGACCCGATAGAATTTTTATTTCCTTACGAAGCTTTACCGAAGATTAATTTCCATGATTATGCACTTTGGGCGATTTTACCTTTAGCCATGAAGAATGGCGATCATATTGAAATTCAAGAGCCAATTTCAAAAAGAGCATATGAATCAGTGCTGAAAGTTGCACGTATTTGGAATTTTTGGGTACCGCACTTTTATCAAAAAATTAAAATTACGGCCCATCAAATTGTTGAGACTGAAAAAGCCAACAATCAGAAATCATTAATGTGTTTTAGTGGTGGTATTGATTCGACCTATAGTACCTTAAAATTGTATCAGCAACAGGTAAAAAACGTAGATAGTCTCACTGTTCATGGGATGGACTATAAAGTCAATGACACATCTAAATTTGACCAATTGTTAGAAAAAACTCATAAACTCAGAGCATCTGTGTTTGGTCAAAGCCGTTTTGTAAAAACCAATATTTACACGGTTTATAATCAGCAAAAGTGTAATCCTAAAGGCACTCACGTTACGCATATTTTTTCATTATTTGCCTCACTTTCGCTTTTTGAAGGGTATGAACATTATTTGATTGCATCTGATGAGCGTATTGATCAACAATTTGTGAGTCATCCTTATGGCTCTAATAGTGCTTCGAATAAGTTAATGCATAACGTAAGCGGTAGCTTGGTTACCGTTGACGACGATGTCACTCGTTTTGAAAAAACAGAATATCTCGTTAAGAATCAATTTGACCTCACCAGTTTGTCTGCTTGTGGAGATGCAAAAGCACGTCCGCATAACTGTGGTGTTTGTATTAAATGCTTGTGGACAAAGTCGATGTTACTCGCTGTGACGGGTAAAATTCCAAACATCTTTTTAGATATAAATCTGAGTCATGATTGGTATGAAAGAATCGATTTAAGAGATATTACCAATCAGATGTATGCATTCGATGTTTTAGAGTATCTAGATATTCATAATAAGACTGATCTCCTACCTGGTTATCAGGGGCTACGAGAAAAGCTTAATCTTGTGATGTTAAGACGAGAGCTGGATAGACTGAAAAATTATCCCAAATTATCTTTGTTAAAAGAGTTGATCACACTTTAAGTTAAGATGATTATTTATATTGCATACATTATCTTAAATTTTGAATTAATCTTGGAGCTAATGCTTAGAATGGGCATTACTTAAATGGAATAAGTTCTTTGAAAATCGCATATTTTATTAATACATTTAAATCGACGAATTGGGGTGGACAAGCAACTTCAACAGGTATCCGACATTTGCTTAAATTCGAGTATCCACACGCAGAGTTTGTGCCTTTAGACTTGCCTGATCTTCCATTTAAAAAGCTCAAATTACTCAGATCATATTACGAAAAAAAGCTCTTGAAGGCGCTGATTCAGCATCAGCATCAGGACATTCTTTACTTCCTTGAAAAGATGAACATTCCTGAGCAATTTTTCGATGATTTCACCCATGTGTGTTTCAATGGTGAAGGGGCTGTACATTATAAATCGGGGCATCTTGTTCGATTTTTAGGTCTGTTGTATTTAGCAAAATATAAAAATAAAAAAGTCGCTTCAATTAATCAAACCGTAGATTTGAATAATCAAAAGGCATTGGCACAGGCTATCGTGGGTATATATGGCCAATGTGATTTTGTGTCTGTTCGAGAGCCACTGTCTTATGATTATTTAAAACATATTGGTTTGGAAAAGACGCATTTGATTCCGGATGCGGTGTATGGTCTACCAATGCTAAAAGAGGAGTTTATTCAGGCGACCCTGAATAAATTCGGTTTGAAACACAAACAGTTTATTACAATGACAGGTTCTTCATTTTTAGAGCGTGATGCTAAAAGCGTTAAATTCATGAAGAATATTGTTGAATTCACATTTAAAAATCAGCAGTTACCGATAGTTTTCTTATCTAACGCCAAAACCGATTTGTATTTAATCAAAAAAATTATCGAATTAAATTCTGAACTCAAAAATCATATTCAGATTGTTTCATCAGACAATACCCACTTCAATGAAGTAATGGCATTAATCGCTGGGTCGTGTTTATTGGTCGGTGGTAGACAACATCCAAATATTTTTGCGTTTATTTATAAAACGCCTTACCTGCCTTTTGATGGAAACACTTTCAAGAATTTAGGCGTGGCTAAACTCCAAGAGTACCAAATTGAACCGTTGAAATGGGATTGTAATCTAGAAACGTTCAGTAAGAAAATGCATGAGGCATTAGCGCTGAAAGCAGATCAATTTAAAGATGTTCGAATTAATGAATTTAAAATCTTTGAATGATGTATTGGAATAATAATATAGGCTTAGTCTCAATATTACGCTAAGCTTGTTTTCATTTTATAGCTAAGCCAAAAAAGTTTAATACAATACGGAAAAACCCTGCTTTGTAACTATGCCAAAACCATATTTCAATGATCTTCGTCAAAAAGTTTTAGATTATTACAAACAATACGGACATAAATCTAAAACATGTACGATTTTCAATATGTCGGGTTGCCTAAAGCATCAGTGCGGGCATGAATTTTGGTGCTTAAGCTACCTTTACTGGGTCCAATCGCCTGATTTTTTCCCCAGCGCTGTGTTGGTGAGCACGTACAATGGTGGAGCCTAAATGGCATATTCATTATCACTATCATGTGCCAGCATTTCAAAGACCCTCTGCCACACACCTGTTTTAGCCCAACGACTATGCACGACTCTAAAATCACCAAAGCATTCTGGTAAGTCTCGCCACGGGATACCTGAACGATACCAATACAATACTGCTTCAACAAATAGTCGGTTGTCTTTGGCTGTTACTCCAACAGTACTCGTTCGTTCAGGGTAAGCATCCGCTGAACCCCACTTTTTTTATCTGCTCAGCATCATGATAGTGTCCACTTAAAAATGAAGTGGACACCTATTATGGATTTAAAGACAGTCTCAGACAGCACACCAACACTAAAAAAGCCCCGTCGAATCTTTACAGCTGAATTTAAACAGCACCTGATCGAGCTTTGCCAGCAGTCAGAGGCATCTGTAGCCAAGGTGGCAATGCAACACAAGTCAATGCCAATCTACTGCATAAATAGATTCGCCAGGCCAGATCAATGCCTCCTGCATTAAAAAGCCTGCACAGTCCACAGACCGACTTTCTTCCCGTCATTGTTCACCCGACGCCAGTCAAACAAGAGACATCTCCGCCACCTGTGCCGGAGAAGAACGCTACCGCTCATATCAGGATTCCACTGCATGAGGAACAAGGTTAAGCAAGGGATCAAATGATCGAAATCGAATGGCCGGTGGAATCTGAAACTGAATTACTGTTGCTAATCCAGGGTTTGACTCAATGATCCATATCGATGAAATCTGGCTCTCTACCCAGCTCATGGACATGCGTGCAGGGATGGATACTGCCATGGCACAGATTATGAAAGCCTTTGGCTCGATCAAACCGCATTGCGCCTAACTGTTCTGTAATAAACGTGGCCATCGTATGAAAGTACTGGTGCATGTTGGACTGGGCATCTTGCTGTGTGCCTGGTGGCTGGAACAGGGTAAATTTCACTGGGCACGAAACCGTAGCCCTCAGCCCGGAACAGTTACAGGCACTGATCCAGGGTTTACCCTCGCAGCGCATTGGACTGCAGCATGTGGTGACTATGCTCTAAACCAAGCCAGTGCATTCTGCCATTCTCCAAACATTCTATTTCATTCTCCTCATGACCTCAGGCATACTGCAGTCATGAATATGCTGCCTGACTTAAGCCAACTGACCCATGAACAACTACTGGAATTTACCAGACAGTTGGCGATGCAGCATCAACAACTCGCAGAAGATAAACAGCAATTAGACTCTAAAGTTCAACATCTTTCTATTCTCACTCAAAAATACGAGCATGAGCTTGCCCTGTTTAAACGGCATAAATTCGCCCAGAAGAATGAGCATTTAACGGCCAAACAAATCCATCTCTGCGATGAGGCGGTCGAAGAAGATATTGGTGGATCTGGAATTAGAACGATTAAATGCAGGTAAAACCGATGCATTCGCGCAGAAAGCCACAGCAAATAAACCTAAACGTCGACCGCTGCCAGATCACCTGCCAACTCTCCGTATTGAACACGAACCTGCCTCAAAGCAATGCAGCTGTGGCTGCCAATTACGTCGTATCGGCGAAGATATCAGTGAAAAACTGAATTTTAGACCGGCACAGTTCTATAAGGAACAGCATATCCGTAGTAAATGGGTCTGTGATCAGTGTGACACCCTGACTCAACAAGCGATGCCTGCCTATGTGATTGATAAAGGCATTGCCAGTGCAGAATTGCTGAGTCATGTGCTGGTGTCGAAATATGCCGATCATTTGCCACTGTACCGTCAGCGCCAGATTTTTCTACGTGCGGGAATTGATTTATCCAGATCCACTCTGTCTCTTGCGAAGCATTGCTTCTCAGGTTGGTCGCTGTGGGGTGGAACTTGCCCCCCCCCTGGCAGATGCCTTAAAACAGGTATTGCTGCAGCAATGGGTGATCCATGCAGATGAAACGCCAGTAACAGTCATGCAGATCGGTGAGAAAAAACCGAAGAAAGGTTATGTTGGGGCCTATGCCACCACACAGGATAATCCAGTTCAGGCGGTGATCTATGACTTTCAAGATAGTCGTTCAGGCCAGCATGCTGAAGAGTTCCTGAAAGGCTGGCAGGGTCATTTGGTTTATGATGATTACAGTGATTGTAAAGTAAAGCACGCTTTAGATCAAGCCAGGTCATTGAGGTAGGCTGCATGGCACATGCACGTCGTAAATTCGATGAACTGCATGTGACCGGGAAAGTCAGATCGCTGAACAGGCATTAGTACTGATTCAGGGACTGTATGCCATAGAAACAGAATTAAGAAAAAAGACCGACACTACAGCGGAACAACGCTACGAATACCGGCAACAACATAGTCAATCGGTCATGCAACAACTGTATGAATGGCTCAACCAACATCATCTGACTGTGCCATCGAGTTCTGCCACTGCCAAGGCAATCAATTACAGTCTGAAGCATTGGACTGCTTTAAGCCGTTATCTGGATGATGGAAATTTGTCTATAGACAGGAGAAGCACTGCTTCAGAAGGGGTGGAAAACCAAATGCGTCCCTCTTGCGCTGCTTTAACCACAGCTCATGGGGCGTAAGAACTGGCTGTTTGCTGGCTCGGTACGTAGTGGTCAGAGAGCGGCGAACATCATGACCCTGATTCAGTCAGCAAAACTGAATGGGTTGGATCCCTATGCTTATTTAAGTGAGGTACTGAACAGCCTGCCAACACAGAAAATGAGCCAGATAGAAGAATTACTGCCACACTGCTGGAAACCTGAACCGAATTAAAAAATAGCTATGGGGCTCAGCGGACGCTTACCGTTCAGGTAACAGATCTTTAATCTGGTCCCACTATCATCTCTTAATACATGGCGTTTAGTCATAAAAGTGTAATGGGGACAAGGCAGTTTTCTTCAAGTTAATTGATGACACGCCTTAAATGGAACATGTTATTTGCAATGACATAGTGCATAAAATAGCTACTAAACGATTGAAAAATACAATCAGCATGATTCTATGGTTACGGATAGCAAAATGCATCGCCATTTATATTGTGCTTGATGTATAAAGATTTTTATTTCCATCAACCTTTCTAAACCGCTTATAAGACCAAATATATTGCTCAGGTGAAACATTAATCATCTCTTCTAGATTTTGATTCAGGCAATCAACAGAATTTTGCAAATCTTTTGATAAAATATTATCTGACAAACGTAAGCAATGCACATTAAATTCTGATTTTTGATCACGAATACAACTCAGTCCAATCACATTACATTGGGTTTTACTGGCTAATTTTGAAACCAGAGTAGTGGATAAGGTCTTTTGCCCAAAAAACTCTGAATAAATACCACCTGATGCTTTAGGAAGATGATCCGGTAAGATGACCGTCAATCCCCCTTGCTTGAGGTGTTTAAAGATCGCACGTACGCCATTTTCATCGGTAGGGACAAGGGTGGCATTCAATCGCTGGCGTGCTTCTAATATAAAGCGATCCACCGATTTATGTTTGTTAGGCTTGTACATGATCATGGGTGCGGTATACAGATTTAGCCATGCATTTAAAAGTTCCCAACAGCCAAAATGGGCAATTACGACAATCACCCCTTTTTTATTGTTTAAAGCTTCGGTCAGATGCTGTTCGCCAAAAGTATTTTTGATCAAGCCAACATTATATTTTTGAGGCATTCCCCAGATTTTAATGGACTCTATATAGGTTAGACACTGACTTTTTAGTGTTGTCTTGAGTAAAGCTTGATGTTGTTCAATATTTAATTCTGGATACGCAAGTTTTAAATTAATACTACTCACTCGTTTCATGGATGAATTATAGCTATTAAGTAATATGGCAATCCAAGATGCAATCAATTGCAAGACACAGAGTGGAAGTAAAGAGACAACTTTGAATAAAAAATACATAACAACGCACAACTCTTTATAGCCAAGATAATTATAAAAAGAAAATTTTGGAAAGAGTTTTATTGCATCAAAGATGCTGCGTCATTTCTAAACCACAGAAAATGAGGTCAAAAGTCTTGAGAACAAAATAAATAAGGAGGGCAAAATCACTGGAAGAAGAATCTTATAAATCCAGTGGAGACTGGAAGATGATTAAGGTTTGTCAGCGTTGCCTTTCAACACCATATAAATCAAACTCACAAAAATAAGTAAGGCTCCGCCTAAGCTGCTCACACAAAAATATAGAATACGTTGATTGGTATCCATATTGAACAAACCATTGGCTAAGATATAACGCATAAACAACCATTGAGCTATAGCAAATATAATTAACACAAGTGCACGACGACGGACAGCAGGACGCATAGCCATAAGGTTGTTCACCACAAAGTAGAAATAGGCAGCTATTATGCCATTCTCAAGTCTTGATCTCAATGCAATAAAAAACCCTGCATAAGCAGGGTTTTTTATCACTGAATTAAAGCCTTAAGCTTCTACTTTAACTTCAGCTTTTGGTTTTTCGCGTAAACGAATACCTAAGTCACGCAATTGATTAGGTTCAACTGGTGCAGGTGCTTGAGTCAATGGACATTCAGCAGTTTTGGTTTTAGGGAATGCAATCACGTCACGAATTGAAGTCGCACCCGTCATTAACATCACTAAACGGTCAAGACCGAATGCCAAACCACCATGCGGAGGCGCACCGAATTTCAATGCATTCAACAAGAAGCTGAATTTCTCTTCCGCTTCTTCTTCAGAAATACCTAAAGCTTCAAAGATTGCTTTTTGCATTTCCAAGTTGAAGATACGGAGTGAACCACCACCCACTTCAGTACCGTTCAATACCATATCGTAAGCAACAGATAATGCAGCACCGGGGTTGTTTTTCACTTCTTCAACGCTTGATTTAGGCAGCGTGAATGGATGATGCACAGACGTCCATTTACCATCATCAGTTTCTTCGAACATTGGGAAGTCAATCACCCAAAGCGGTGCCCACTCGCAAGTCGCCATCTTCATGTCATGACCGACTTTGATACGTAAAGCACCCATCGCATCATTCACAACTTTGGCTTTGTCCGCACCAAAGAATACGATGTCGCCATTTTCAGCGCCAACACGTTTCAATAGATCAAGCACGATTGGCTCGATGAATTTCACGATTGGAGATTGAAGACCTTCGATACCTTTTTCAAGTTCGTTGACTTTGATATAAGCCAAACCTTTCGCGCCATAAATGCCAACGAATTTAGTGTATTCGTCAATTTGGCTACGTGGCAATGAACCTGCACCCGGTACGCGAAGCGCAACGATACGGCCTTTAGGATCTTTAGCAGGGCCTGCGAATACTTTGAACTCAACGTCTTGCATCATGTCTGCAACGTCAACCAGTTTCAAAGGAATACGCATATCCGGTTTGTCAGATGCATAGTCACGCATAGCATCTGCATAGGTCATACGTGGGAATTTGTCGAATTCAACGTTAAGAAGTTCTTTGAACATCTTGATCGTTAAGGTTTCCATCAAATCCATAATGTCATCGTCACTCATGAACGATGTTTCAACGTCGATCTGGGTGAATTCTGGCTGACGATCCGCACGTAAGTCTTCATCACGGAAACATTTAGCGATTTGGTAGTAACGATCGATACCGCCCACCATCAACAACTGTTTGAATAGCTGTGGCGATTGTGGAAGTGCATAGAAGCTACCATTCGATACGCGGCTTGGCACTAAGTAGTCACGCGCGCCTTCAGGCGTCGCACGAGTCAAAATCGGTGTTTCAACGTCTAGGAAACCGTTATCTTCGAAGTAGTTACGAATCAGGTTAGTTAACTTAGAACGGAAACGTAAACGATCTAGCATCTCTGGACGACGAATATCCAAGAAACGGTATTTCAAACGAATTTCTTCAGAAATATTGGTGTTTTCGTCGTTTAATGGGAAGGGAGGTGTTTCAGAAGCAGCAAGAACTTCGATGTCTTTGGCTAGAACTTCGATTTGACCGCTCACCATGTTGGCATTTTCTGTGCCTTGATAACGACGACGTACACGACCTGTAATTTTTAATACGAATTCAGAACGTGCCTTGTCAGCAGTTGAGAAAGCTTCGGGAGTATCTGGGTCAATAACGACTTGAACAAGACCGTCACGGTCACGCATATCCAGAAAGATAACACCACCGTGGTCACGGCGACGGTGTACCCAGCCGCATAATGTTACGGTCTGGTCAATTTGGGCTTCGGTTAAAGTACCGCAGTAATGAGTTCGCATCATAGCGTAAAAAATCCAACTATATGGGTTAAGGCAAGCGTATACGTAAACAGCGTACCGCCTTTGAATGTTGAATTATGCCTCTTTGGGGATTTTGTCACAAGAACTAGATCTAAAATCACCATGATTTCAATGCTGAGATTGCTTGAGTCTGGGTAATATTCCTTAATTTTCATCATTTATTGATCTAGTTGATGATTTCTGTCTAAAAATAGAAAGAGAACACAGCCCAAACTAAATGCAGTTAAAAATGCACTGGCAAATTGATTGGCCGATCTACCTATAAATGAATATAGATCAGTTGACCATAAATGGGCGTCAAGTATTTGCATAAAATGGATATATGAATAGCAACCATAAAAGAATGAGATAAGAAGAATGAATAAAGCAGAAGTTTTTATTTTGCTGGAAATAGGTTTTAACTGCTTATATTTAAAATAATAATGTATTCCCATCCACGCCATAAATGGTAAGGCAATGATTGAAGTTCCAATTTGTAAAATACGGTGCATCGGATAGACGTGATTAAGCAGTGAAACAGGGCGATTTAAGAAAGAATCAAAGGCAAATGTTCTGAAATCTGAATGTGTCAGCCCATCCCAAATTAAATGGCTAGAAATCCCCACAATTAAAGCAAGAATGACACTTAGAATAAACCCTATCACTTTATCGAAAGAGCCACAATCAATGGGTTTCTCCATCCCAATCCATCGAAAAATCACCGGTCGATAGAGCCCATACCATAGCAAACAAAAACCTAAACCAATCAATAGATTTGGAAAAATCAAACCCTGCCATTGATGTGATATATCGTAAGTTTCTGAAGTAAATAGGCGGTAAAGGTCAGGTGTCATGCTGCCAATTGCAAGTGCTGAAATCGGTAAGCGATAGCCGGTGAGTTTGGCAATGGGAGGCGCTAAAACAGCATGTGAGATCGTAAAGGGCATCTAAAAACTTTAAAAGTTAATTATTAATTAATGAATTTAGAAGTCAGTGTATCCGAAAGTATACAAAAAGAATGTTTTTTATTGCAAAAATAGTGAAATGTTATATTATAACATTATTCAGAAATTGCAGCTTTGAGCCAGTTCCATGTCTTTTCATAAGAATTTAATTACACTCTCTATTTTTGCAGTCATTGCACCCGCTGTCTTTGCAGAAGAGCAGCGCACAAACCAACAATTAGAAACCATCAAATTACAGGCACATCCCTTAGTGCAG
Source organism: Acinetobacter sp. ANC 5414 (assembly GCF_013004295.1). Classification (NCBI taxonomy): domain Bacteria; kingdom Pseudomonadati; phylum Pseudomonadota; class Gammaproteobacteria; order Moraxellales; family Moraxellaceae; genus Acinetobacter; species Acinetobacter sp. ANC 5414. The sequence continues at coordinate 43,333 of NZ_JABERM010000035.1, read as the reverse complement.
TCTGCTGCAGATTTTGCAGTTGCCGATCAGGTCATTGATCATAAAAAGCTTGCACAAGGTGGAGTGACGATTGGTGACGCTTTGGCGGGTGAACTGGGAGTATCTTCAAATCAGTATGGTTCTGGTTCAAGCCGTCCAGTAATTCGTGGGCAAGATGGGCCACGCGTTAAAATTTTACAACATGCTTCTGAAACGGCCGATGTCTCAACACTTTCACCAGACCATGCGGTAACGGTTGATCCTATTTTAGCCAAGCAAGTTGAGATTATTCGCGGACCATCTACTTTACTCTATAGCGCAGGCACAGTCGGTGGATTGGTGAATGTTACCGATAATAAGATTCCCACCCAAATGCCTGAAAAAGGTTATGAAGGGCAAGTGGGTTTACGCTACAACTCTGGCAGTGATGAGAAATTAGCTAGTGCGGGGGCAACGGTTGCTTTAACTGATCATGTTGCATTAAGGGTTGAAGGTTCAAAACGTGATGCTAATAGCTATATTGCACCTGATTATTTTCATGATGGTGAAAAAGAGCGTCGTGTAGACAACACCTTTGCCGAAGGTGAAACGGTGAATGTCGGTTTATCCTGGATTCATGACCGTGGTTTTAGCGGTATTTCATATAGTAACCGTCAAGATCAATATGGTTTACCCGGACATAGCCATGAATATGAAGATTGTCATCCGCATGACAATGAACTTTTTTGTGGCGACCATACAGGTCATGTGCTAGACCATGATGGACATGATCATGATGAAGAACATGATCACGCTGCTGGACCTTGGGTCGATCTGAAGACAGAACGTTATGATTTCCGTACCGAACTCAACGATCCTTTTTCAGGTTTTCAAAAGCTTCGTGCCCATGCCAGTTATACCGACTATAAGCATGATGAAATTGAAGAAAATTCAGTCATGACCAATTTTAAAAGTCAGGGTTATGATGCACGCTTAGAACTGGTGCACAATCCTATTGCGAATTGGGAAGGAGTGATCGGCGGTCAATATAATCAGCAAAAGCTGGATATTACTGGCGAAGAGTCTTTATTGGATCCGACCAAAACTCAAAAGTGGAGCCTGTTTGCTTTAGAGCATAAACAGTTTAATGATGTTCACGTTGAACTGGGTGCACGTTTGGATCAGCAAAAAATTCAGATTGATTCAGATAAAAAAGATTTTGATGATTATGGCTTCTCTTATTCAGGTGCCGTGAACTGGGAATTTGCACCGAGCTATAAATTGTCTTTGGTTGGTTCGCATCAAGAACGCCTGCCTTTGGCGCAAGAACTGTATGCCAATGGCAAGCATTTCGCGACCAACACGTATGAACGTGGTAATGAAAATTTAAGTGCGGAAAAATCCAATAATCTGGAGCTTGGTTTGCATTATGAGCAAGACAAGTTTGATTACCATGTGCATGTCTATCACAACTGGTTTGACAGCTACATTTATGGAGCGACAACGGATCGTGAAGAAAATTTCCGCCTAGTGGATTATACCCAAGACAAAGCCAAGTTTTATGGTACCGAAGCACAAGCGTCTTATGCTTTAACCGATGCCTATAAACTGAGTGTATTTGGTGATTATGTGCGTGGCAAAATTGACAGTGAAAATGCACCACGTGTTCCTGCAGGACGTCTCGGTACCAAAGTTGATGCGAATTTTGATGATCACTGGTCTGGTTTAGCCGAGTATTACCATGTGTTTAATCAGGACAAGATCACAAGTTATGAGCAGGAAACCGATGGCTATAATATGCTCAATATCGGTGTTTCTTATGCAGGTCAATATGCTAAAAATAACGATTATCGTGTGTATTTCAAAGCCAATAACTTGCTCGATCAGCAAGTGTATTCACATGCTTCATTCTTGTCGAATATTCCGCAAGTCGGACGTAACTTTAGCGTCGGTTTAGAATTTGGTTTCTAGGCAAAAGTTAGCGTAGATAAAATCATTCAAACAGGATTCACAGAAATCCTCTTGAAAAATAAAGCAATAAAACCTAGTCTGATGCCATTGGACTAGGTTTTTTGTTATGCGTATTTTTCAACGAATTCATCAGAAATTGAATTGGTCACGCCGTCGTTATGTCAGCGTGATGATCGGTTTGTTGGCTTTGGGATATCTCTCATCTGCGATTTATCACACCTATAAACCCTTGCCAGAGGGCTTGGATTTTACGGGTAAGTTGCGCCATGCCGAGGTGAAATTTTTAGCAGATCAAACCTATATTGATGCCAGTGGTAAACAACAACAAAACCAGGTTATTTTTAATGAAATGTTAAAAATGATTGATGAAGCGCAAACCACCATTGTGCTGGACATGTTTTTATTCAATAAAGAAGTTGGTGAATCAACGCTTGCGCATCGCACACTGGCGCAACAGTTAACCGATGCCTTAATTTCAAAACGTGGTGTACAGCCAAATATTGAAATTAAAGTGATTACTGACCCAATTAATTCTGTTTATGGCGGTGTTGCACCCGAGCATTATCGTCAGTTACGTTCAGCCGGTATTGATGTGATTGAAACGGATTTAAGACCGTTACGCGCATCCAATCCATTGTGGTCGGGCTTTTGGTATATCTGTTGTCAGGATGCGGGCAATAATCCTGAAAAAGGCTGGCTCACCAATCCATTTGGTCCTGAAAAAATCACCTTGCGGAGTTATTTCAATTTATTCAATTTTAGAGCCAATCATCGCAAAACTGTGGTTGTAGATACCGCACAGGGCTGGAAAGCCTTGGTCACTTCTGCAAATCCGCATGATGGCAGTTCACGTCATTCAAACGTGGCTTTGGTGGTTTCAGGCAATACTGCAATTGATGTGTTAAAGACCGAACAGGCGGTAGGGAGAATGTCCAAAGGTGACATTCCGATGGTGATTGTCGGTGAGTTTGAAGGCGAAAAATCTTTGCCGCAAGTTCAGGTACTGACTGAAAAAGCTATTTTTGATGAAACAATCAAACTGATTGAAACAGCCAAGCCACAAGAACAGATTGATCTGGCGATGTTCTATCTTTCTGAACGTCATATTGTGAAAGCTTTAATAGCAGCTCATGAACGGGGTGTAAAAGTTCGTGTCTTACTCGATCCGAATAAAGATGCTTTTGGTCGTCAAAAGAATGGTATTCCTAACCGTCAGGTCGCCTCTGAATTGAATGATGCGGATGTACCTGTGCGCTGGTGTAATACCCAAGGGGAGCAGTGTCATAGCAAGATGATTGTGAAACGTAATGCACAAAATTCAGAGTTGATTTTAGGTTCTGCGAATTTCACCGCACGTAATATTAAAAATTATAATTTGGAAACCAATTTACGTGTTGTGGGTGCATCTCAAGCACAAGTCTTTAGCGATGCCAATCAATATTTTGATACAGCCTGGTTAAACTTGGATGGCAAAAATATGAGTGTCGATTACAGTCAATATGCAGATGAATCGAAACTCAAATATGGCATTTACCGCTTTATGGAGTGGAGTGGGTTGTCGACGTTTTAGAAAATCGTTCCAAATTTTTAAATCCCTCCCAACCTCCCTTTGAGAAAGGGAGGAGCCATCTTATTTAAGGATGGATAAGGACGGATGGAAGTCCTTCTTTTTAAAGATGAACTGTGATAACAGCGCAAGGGGAGATTCAATCTGTTAAAGATAAAAAAGAGCGCTTATACGCTCTTTTTTATATCAACCTTTTATAAAGGATTCGGTGGAATTAATGCATCCAAATCAGCATCTTTCATTTTATCGAGTTCTTTTAAATCAGTTTTAATTTTCCACTGACTTTCGTCTTCAACCGGTTGCGGTAACCGCGCTTCTAACCAGTCACACACCACATCTGGTGGAAAGTCAGGATGATTACATTGAATCACCCACGCCAAAAACTCTTTAGCCTCACCATTCATATAGGGTGGTGGTGAAACAGGTAAGAACTGGGTTGGAAGACGTTCATTCTTTGAAATGTAATTCAGCACATGACCCAATTCCTGAACGGTTTGCCATGCAAGCGGGTGATCGACATTGATCTGAAATTTAAACCACCATGCATGTTGACCATCTGAACCATACGCATCAATCAATGCTTCTTGTACGCTCGGCACTTTGCAAAAGAATTGATGTAGGCGGTCAAAACTTAAATCAGCCACTCTGTTTGATCCAGTAACAAAAAAGAATATCTTAGCATAAACATATTCAGCGCCTAGATGCACGAAAGCATGAAGTCACAGCAAAATTTAATTTACAAAACGTTGCATTTGCTGTTTTTTTATCCATTTTTTATCCTAAACTAGGGATTAAAATCAGTTTATAAACTATATGATGTGATCAACATCGTTCGGAGGCTCTGATGAAAGTAGCAATGCTTTGTGCTCTGGGGGGCATGGTGCTCTTGGGGGCTTCTGCGACCACGCAAGCGGAAAATAAGTGGTCCAATTATCGTGGTGTGGATACCAGCAAGTATCAGCATCGGCCTAATTATCCCCAAAATAGCTATCCAAAAAATAACGATCCACAGCAGTATCCTGGCTATTCACAACCACAACGTTATCCACAACAGAGTTATCCACGAAATAGCTATCCATATAATCACTATCCGCAAAATCACCCCAATGACCCACATTATCCCTCACGTCCACCCCATGGTGGATATCCACCGATACAAAATGGCATTAGCATTCAATATAGTGCGCCAACGACCATCACTCATAATTCTCAAAGCTATAGCTGGGTAAATGGCGATCCGAATACGGCACGGATTGAAAGTTCAAGCCATACCTTAATTACGGATTGGCAACGTTTAGGTTTGCCTGCACCACCGAAAGGGATGTACTGGATTTATGACCATGGGCGCTATGTGTTGGTGCCGAATCGTTGATTTGCTGATTTTAAACCTCTCCCTGACCCTCTCCTAGAAGGAGAGGGAACAAACAGCATTACGCCAGTTCGTCATCTTGTGGACGTGGGGTTTTACCTTCGGGTAATGACTTTTCACTATGTTTGTCACGAATGACAGATGGATAAGTCCAAGATGCATAACGTACCACCAAGATCGCAAAAGCCAGAATCAGAATCGAACCGGTAATAATCACCAAGTCCATATCTGCTTTATGGTCGTGCTGGATATCCGAAATGAGTAGGCGAGTGAGCGCCGTAATCGCGATATAAATCAGAAAGCGTACTGGCATGTGATTGGTCTTGAAATAAATACCGACCATGGCGCCCAGTTCAAGATAGATAAATAACAGCAGAATATCGTCAATGGTGGCGAATTGCTTCACTGTAAGTATGTGAAATACGGTATTGCCTGCAGACCAGATCACCATACAGCCAATAATAAATAGCGCAATATAATGAAAACTTTCTACAGCGATATTTCCGAAACGGTCGAGGAGGGTTTCAATTTTTTCAACTTTGGCATCAGGTTTTGGCATGTTTTTCCTCCTTTATATTAGATGAGTATTTGTATGAAACTGGTATTAAACAGTATGCAATTTTCATGCACATTAAAAGGCAATAAAATGAATGTTATAAATAATTCAATGGGCTGTATTTTTTTTATATGGAATTGATATATTGTATGAATGGTTATTTCATTGATCAGGGAAAAGAAAATGTTAGAAACAATTCAAACAAAAATTAATAGTTTACAAAATGGTAAAAAACTTATTTTAGGTTCGGGGATTAAGGGAGATGAAATGCAGAAGCTGATTGCCTTATGTGAAAATTTACAATCCGAGGGCGTGATTAAAATTGTGAAAATTCATCAAGACGCACAAAGCAGCAAAAAAATCTCAGATTCCATTATGGTTGAAAAAATATAATTCATTTTAGATGAAAAAAAAGATGAAAAAAACGCCTGACAATGCAGGCGTTTTTTATATCTGCTTTAAATTAAGATTGGTTGGTAAAATAATCTTCACTGAAGTTCATGATTACTTCTGGACCTGCTTTTACTTTGGTAATGCGTAGTGCAAGCTCAGGCAAAATGCGTTGCACGAAGTATTGAGCAAGCGCCACCTTGTTTTGATAGAACTCGCCTTCTTTCGCTTTCGCTGCATTGGCAATTTTTGCGAACATGTAAGAGAAGCTTAAAAGACCTACAGCATGCAGGTAATCTACAGCAGCAGAGTTCGAGAATTCAACATTCTCACGTGCGGCTTCAATCACGTATTGCGTCACTGATTCAACTTCAGTTGCTGCATCTAAGGTGGCATCTTTAATGAAGTTCAGGTCAGCATCTAGGCTGTTAGCGAAGTCACGAATCTCCTGGATATATTCGGCAATGAATTCACCCTTACATTTAATGGTTTTACGACCAATCAAATCTTGAGACTGAACGCCGTTGGTGCCTTCGTAAATTTGTGCAATACGTAAGTCACGTACGCATTGTTCCATACCCCATTCACGAATAAAACCATGCCCGCCAAACACCATTTGTGCATCAATCACTGCATCAAAAGCAGTATCGGTTAAATACGCTTTTGCAATTGGTGTAAGCAGGGCAACACGGTTATTGGCAGCTTCCACTGCTTCCGCATCGGTAGAGAACTTGGTGATATCCAGTTGTTGACCCACATAAACTGCGAAAGCACGCGATGCTTCATTGTTTGCACGGGCATTTAACAACATGCGACGTACATCACCATGCACCAGAATGCTGTCTGCTGCTTTGGCTGGAGATTGAATGCCAGAAGCGCTACGACCTTGAATACGGTCAGTCGCATATTGCGCTGCATTTTGGTAGGCAAATTCAGAAGCGCCTAGACCTTGAATACTCATAGATAAACGTTCGTAGTTCATCATCACGAACATTGCTGCTAAGCCTTCGTTTTCTTTACCTACAAGGTAACCTTTGGCACCGTCAAAGTTCATTACACAAGTTGCAGAGGCTTTAATCCCCATTTTGTGTTCAATTGAACCTGGGCCTGCCGCATTGCGTTCACCGAGTGAACCATCTTCATTGACCATGAATTTAGGCACGATGAACAGTGAAATCCCACGTGAACCTGCAGGTGCATCCGGTGTTTTCGCAAGGACTAAGTGAATGATGTTTTCTGCTAAGTCGTGGTCACCGCCCGTAATAAAGATTTTAGTACCAGTGATGTTATAAGTACCATCTTCGTTACGTTCAGCTTTGGTTTTGATAATACCCAAGTCTGTACCGGCATGTGGCTCGGTTAAGCACATGGTACCTGACCATTCGCCAGAGTAAATTTTAGGTAAATAGGTTTCTTTTTGCTCTTGAGATGCATAACTGTTGAGCGCCATACCAGCACCCACAGAAAGAAGTGGGTAGAGCAGGAACGATGGATTGGTTGCGAACAGCATTTCATCTGCAAGTACAGTCAGCATTTTTGGCATGCCTTGACCGCCCCATTCTTCGTCTGCACCCAGACCAATCCAGCCGCCTTCAGCGTATTGTTTGAATGCTTCTTTAAAGCCTGCAGGTGTGGTCACCTTGCCATTTTCAATTTTAGCGCCTTCTTCATCACCGGTACGGTTAATCGGTAAAGTGACGTTTTGGGCAAATTTCGCCATTTCTTCAAGAATAGCTTCAGCCGTTGCAGCATCTACATGGGCAAGATTTTCATTGGCTTGCCAGAATTGCTCTGCATTAAAAACATCATTCAGGATGAATTTCATATCTGCAAGCGGTGCATTATAAATTGGCATAAGGTGTTACCTGTTTATTGTTTGAGTCAGTTCGGTTTTAGTTGAGTCTAAGCGATGAAGAATAGTGTTGTTAGACGACTAAAGATTAATTTTTGCATCTTTTATAAAGAAAAAGGACTGTCAAATCAATGACCGTCCTTCTCCTGTTCATCAAGTTAAAACTTTATGAAAATTAAAATGCGAAGTGTTCAGCATCTAAAGCAAGTAATGGCTCTACACCACCTGCAATCACGTCTACGTGTGAACGTACGCGTGGAAGGATTTTCTTGAAGTAGAAACGTGCAGTGGTTACTTTGGCGTTGTAGAAGTCAACTTCAGTCGTACCTGCAGCAAGCGTTTCTTGAGCGAGAAGTGCCATACGAGCCCATAGGTAAGCAAGGGTTACATAACCGGAGAAGTACAGGTAGTCAACCGCAGCTGCACCGACTTCATCTGGGTTTTGCATCGCACGCATACCAATCTGCATGGTTAAATCACCCCACTCTTTATTAAGAGCAGCAAGTGGTTCAACGAATTCTTTCATTGCAGCATTGTCTTTGTTTGCTTCAACAAATTTGTGGATGATCTTGGTGAAGTCTTTCAACATTGCACCTTGAGTACCCAAAACTTTACGACCTAACAAGTCAAGTGCCTGAATTTCAGTAGTACCTTCATACAAGCAAGCGATACGAGTGTCACGAACAATCTGTTCCATCCCGTGTTCAGAAATAAAGCCATGACCACCGAACACTTGAACACCGTGTTTCGCAGATTCAGAACCCGTTTCAGTCAGGAATGCTTTTCCGATCGGAGTCAGTAGCGACAACATGTTGTCCGCAGCTTTACGTTCTTCTTCAGTTGCACCTTGCTCTACAGTGTCTGCATAGAAAGACAATAAGTAAACCAATGCACGGCCAGCTTCAGCAAAAGATTTTTGCGTTAACAGCATGTTGCGTACAGCAGGATGAACAATAATCGGATCTGCTTCTTTTTCTGGCGCTTTAACACCTGAAAGTGAACGCATTGCCAAGCGGTCTTTTGCATAGGTAAGTGCCCCCTGGAAAGCACCTTCAGATGCCGCAAGCCCCTGTACCGCAGTACCAATACGGGCAGTGTTCATAAATGTGAACATGCAGTTTAAGCCGCGGTTTTCAGGACCAATCAGGAAGCCTTTTGCGTTATCAAAATTGAGTACACAGGTTGCGTTACCGTGAATACCCATTTTGTGCTCGATTGAACCGCAACGAACGGTATTGCGCTCGCCTAAAGAACCGTCTGCATTCAGGTTGAATTTAGGAACGATAAATAACGAGATTCCTTTAGTGCCTTTAGGTGCGCCAGGAAGGCGAGCCAGCACGATATGGATGATGTTATCCGCCATGTCGTGTTCACCAGCAGAGATAAAGATTTTCTCGCCAGAGATTGCATAGCTGCCATCAGCATTTGGTTCAGCTTTGGTACGGATAATCCCCAAGTCGGAACCTGCGTGAGATTCTGTCAAGCACATGGTACCGGTCCACTCACCTGAAACCAGCTTAGGCAAGTAAGTATCTTTTTGTTCTTGAGAGCCGTGATGTTCCAAGGTGCGGACAGCACCGTGCGAAAGGCCAGGGTACATGCCCCATGCCCAGTTTGCAGTACCCACCATTTCAGAGATCACGTTGCCTAAAGAAACAGGCAAGGCTTGACCACCATATTGCTCTTCAGCAGATAATGACGGGAAGCCCAACTCTATATATTTTTGATAGGCTTCTTTAAAGCCTGTAGGCGTCGTTACAACACCGTCATTCCAAGTACAACCTTCACGGTCGCCCACTTGGTTAAGAGGAGAAAGTTCATTTTCACAGAAGTCGGCAGCCGCTTCTAAATATTGATCAACCAACTCACGGCTTACGGTTTCTTGAAATGCAGGGAGTTTGGCATAATGTTGTTCTGCATTTAATAATTCATGGAGAACGAATTGCATCTCGCGTAAGGGCGCTTTGTATTGTGGCATATCGGTTTCCTCAATACTGGTTTAACCAGCTTATAATCCTAATCAACATTTGCACGTGCCTTCTATGACACGTATTTCTATGGCTTAATCGTGCAACATCTTCCTACTTGGTACAAGCGTTTGCATGCGTTTTCTTGGTGACTGTAAAGTCAAAGATTTCTAGCTTAAAATTGCTAAGTACATTGAGTGTAAATGCTTTTATGATTTATTTAGTGGCATAAATAGTCAAATCGCCAATTTTTTAATCAGCAATAAAAAAGGCGCAGAGTTGCGCCTTTTTTACTTTGGTTAAATTTTTACGATGCAGGTTTTACTGCGACAGGAGCCATCAGAGTTCTAGGATGGAAGCGAACTTCACATTTACCATTGATGGTATGTGTTCCCATTTTGACTTGAACAGCCTTGCCATTGGGCTGACCTTGGCAAGCTTTTAACATGGCTTGCTGATGCGCTTGGTGTTGAGCCAAGCGCTGATCAAATTGCTTGGTCAATTCTGCACGTTTGGCATCGGTTAAAGGTTCACCGTATTGCATACCCATGCCTTTCATTTCGCCCTGCATAGCACGATGTTCACGTCGCATTTTCTTCATCTCTGCACGATCAGGATTGAATTGCATCACGCAAGTCCCATTAATGGTCTTTTCACCGGCTTTAATTTGTACTGCTGTACCGGCAGCTTTTGCATCACACGCTTTTTGAATTTGTTCAAATACTTGTTTACGTTCAGCACGGGCTTGCTGGAACTGCTCACGCTGTTCGGGTGTCATGTTGCGCTCATGCTTTTGATGATGATCTCGCATCATGCGCGGGTGGTCGCCATCTTTATCCTGAACCGTGTTGGTCGATTGGCAGGCTGTTAAAGCGCCCATACTGATTAGGCTTGCGCTCACTAAAGCTATTTTTGTCATGGAATTCATTGTTGTTATCTCCAATGAAAAAACGAAATTTGATAAGTTAAAGATTAAACAATAATGATGAAGAAACAATGGAGAGTTTTTTTTTACCGGGTTAGTTACAATAATAAATTGAGAAAAAAATATTGAGATTTTGCTTTTGAATATTCGTCGTGTTCCGATCGCCTTACGTCTGTTTTTGACCGTATTACTCACCACTTTAGTGATTACGACTGTCAGCCTAGGTGTATTGCATTGGACCATGCAAAAGAACTTCGCCAGATATGTGGCAGATGTTGAAATGCAGAAGCTGGATCATGTCATCAGCAATTTGGCAGGGGTGTATACAGTTTATCATGATTGGGGCAATGCCATTCAAGCGCAGATTTTACAGATTGAAGGCACTGCAGCTCCCGACGATTATGACAGGTTGTCACGCTGGTGGTTACGTCGTCAATATGATATTGCCTTGCAGCAGCGTTATTTTCAGGAAAACACCTTACTCAGTGTTTCACCCAGTTTGAACCCGGCAGAACAAAGCAAACCGGTGGTTGATGCAGAAGAACTTCGCTTGATGGAACAGAACTTACCTTCTGAATATCAGCCTTTTGAAGGACTTAAATTTCCTTTAAGTGCCAATCAAAATATATTTCGTACGGATAAAAAAGCGGATAATGCACAAACAGATTCAACTCAAAATCAAGGCAAGAAGAAGCAGTTTATTTCCATGCCTGACCGTTTGGGCTTAAGTTCACGACTTTCACTGTATGATGCCAACAAACAGTTTGTGGTCGGTGAGCCATCCGACATCCCAGTTTCGTATCGCCCGATTATGGTGAATGATAAAATTGTCGGCTATTTAGGTTTAAAACCGGTGCTGGATAAAGATGATGCTTTAAGTATTAATTTCTTTAGCAACCAAAAACGCTATTTACTACTGATTTATGGCTTAACTTTTTTAAGCAGTTTGATTGCCGCTTTATTGTTGGCGACCTATTTCAAAAAGCCGATTCAACGCTTGCTCAATGCAACCCGTGAATTGACTAAAGGACATTATCAGCATCAGGTGAAAATTAACCGTAACGATGAGTTAGGTGATTTATCAAATGAAATTAATCAATTGGCAGTGATTCTAGATCAACATGAACAATCACGCCGTCAGTGGGTGGCAGATACTTCACATGAATTAAAAACACCATTGGCAGTACTGCAAGCGCAAATTGAAGCGATGCAGGACGGTATTCGTAAACCGACGCCTGAACATTTTGAATCGATGCTTCGTCAAGTCACCAGCTTGAAAAAACTGACTCAGGATTTGGCAGATTTAGCCCAAGCTGAAGCACAGCAGCTAACCTGCTATATGGCTGAGGTAAATCCTTGGGATGTGGTATTACAGGAAGTTGAAAACTTCAAACCCAAGTTTGCCCAAGCGGATTTATCTATTTCAGTGCAAGGCAAAGGTACGAATTTACAATTAGATATAGATCGTTTTAAACAAATTATGGTCAACTTACTTGGCAACAGTATTCGCTATACTGAAGCGGGTGGTGAAGTTAGTGTGCATACCGAGCAATCGGCTACGCACTGGAGTGTGATTGTCGATGATAGTCCGCTCGGATTGAGTGATGAACAATTGGCACGTTTAGGCGAGCGTTTCTACCGTGTTGATGATTCGCGAACGCGGAGTACCGGTGGTACAGGTTTAGGTTTGGCATTATCTGGTAAAATTGCGCAGGCATTGGGTGGGAAGTTGAGTTTTGAACATTCTCCATTGGGTGGTTTGCGTTGCAAACTGACTTTTCCAAAACAGTTAAACAAATAAAGGGATGAGATTCATGAAACATGTCATGCTGGTTGAAGATGAAGTTGAACTCGCACAATTGGTGCGAGATTATCTGGAAGCTGCGGGTTTTGAAGTCAGTATGTTTCATGATGGTCAAGAAGCCTATGACAGTTTTATTCAGCGTAAACCAAGTTTGATGATTTTGGACTTAATGGTTCCACGTATGGATGGTTTAACCATTTGCCGTAAAGTACGTGAACAGTCTGATTTGCCGATTATTATGGTCACTGCACGTACTGAAGAAATTGACCGTGTCTTGGGTTTAAACATGGGTGCAGATGATTATATTTGTAAACCTTTTAGCCCGAAAGAACTGGTGGCACGTGTACAAGCGGTTTTGCGTCGCTTAGACCGTCATGCAGAGCCAGAACAAAACAGCTTGTTCCGTATGGATAAAGCCCAACAACGCATTTGGTATCAACAAAAAACCCTGAATTTGACGCCAACTGAATTCCGTTTATTGGAGTTGTTTTTGGAGCATGTTGGGCAGGTATATTCACGTGCACAATTGCTCGATCATATTAACCCTGACAGTTTTGATGTGGCAGATCGCGTGATTGACAGCCATATTAAAAACCTGCGCCGTAAGATTTCCGATGCGGCTGAAACCGGCAACCGTCATGAGTGGATTCAAGCAGTGTATGGTGTAGGTTATCGTTTTGAATATCCTGAAGATTAAGCTTTATATTCTTAATAAAAAAAACTCCCAATTCGGAGTTTTTTTATTGCAGAGCTAAAAGTTTAAGAAGAACAGCTCACCATCACTTCAGGCACATCACTTGGCAATGGCGCTAAATCTTCAGCTTGTTCTAAATCTGTTTGCTTGGTATAAGGCTGACTGAGCAATTCAAATAAACGATTCACTTCAGAAAAATCATCCTGTTCCGCCAGCTCAATCGCTTTTTGTGCCATGTGATTGCGTAGAATATATTGCGGATTGGCTTTAAGCATTTCAGCATCAAGTTCATCTGTTTCTTGGTTTGCTCGAATACTTTCATATTGGGCCAAGAAACTTTCAAATTGGCGTCGGTCCAGACAGTCATCTTTAATTAACTCAAATTGTTTGTTCTGAAGTCGAATAAAACTTTGGGTATAGTCCAGTTGTTCGCTTTGAAGAATTCGTAAGAAAGCCATACCACAATCAAAACTGTCTTTATGGAAACTTGGCAAGCCCATTTTCTGGTTTAAACCATGTTTATAGTGCTCTAAGAAGGTTGGCTCATAGTGCTCTAAACATGCTACCAAATCCTGTTTCCAGTGTTCTTTATCATAGTCTGTAGGGCAGAGCGGAACCAGGTTGTTTAACCATTGCCATAAATTCCAGTGCCCAATACTTGGCTGCTGCTGATAGGTATAACGACCTTGATAATCCGAGTGGTTATTGATCCAATTCGGACGGAAACGTTCCATAAAACCATAAGGACCAAAGTCAAGGGTTGAACCGGTAATATTCAGGTTGTCAGTATTCATTACCCCGTGGGCAAAACCGACCAGCTGCCATTTGGCAATCATCACTGCGGTGCGCTGAATCACCTTTGTGGCAAAAGCCAAAACAGGCTGTTCAGCATCCAGACATTCGGGATAATGCCATTCAATGCACTTTTGGGTAAATTCAGTTAGTAATTCAGATTGATATTGATTGATCCATTCAAAATGACCCAAGCGAATATGGCAGTCTGAAGTGCGCAGCATCATCGCGCCAGGTTCCATTTTTTCGCGTTGTATGCCTTGGGTGGAAGAGGTGAATCCAACCGCATTACTGGACGCAATGCCCAAAGCATTCAGGGCATGACCGGCCAAATATTCGCGAATTACGGAACGCAAGACCGCACGACCATCACCCATACGAGAGTAGGGAGTAGAACCGGCGCCTTTCAAATGCAGGTCGATGGTTTGATTATTTTGATCCAGGATTTGTGCAATCAGTAAGCCACGACCATCACCGAGTTGTCCTGCCCATTGTCCAAACTGATGCCCGGCATAGACCATCGCCAAGGGTTCAAATTCGGTAAAGGTTTTTTGTCCACTACAGATTTCCACCCATTGAGCTTTGTCTTGTTCTGACCACTGCAATTGATTGGCCAAAGCTTCATTGAAATGACCTGCTTTGGCACCTTTTAAGGGAACCGGCATTTGATGATGATAAAGCTTGCGATTGAGCGAAGGATAACGAGGATTAAATTGCATAGGACAATCTAAAAATGGGAGGAGATGCGCTTACTATAACAAATTTGAACGGCCAAAATGAATAAAGCCCCAATAATGGGGCTTTATCAATAGAATCCGGTTTTATTCAGAAACTGGATTTTTTTTAATACTACGCATTAAAATTTTCAAGCTATTGCGATGATGCGCAAGACGCTGTTCAACCAGTTGGAAATCCACTTTAAGTTTGCTGTCCATTTGATGGATTTTTTCAGCAACAGAAGCTTTTTTCGCTTGAATCTCTTGTTCTTTCAGCGTGGCCCAATCATTTAAAGTTTGGGTAAATGCTTCATATTCTTGAGCAATACGCAGTTTAGCTGCCGCCATATCTTCATTGACATTATGACCATAAACCGCCAAATCCTGTTCGGCATATTTAAAGCGCATTGCCAATTCTGCTTTTTTAATATTAAAGCTTGGAATACGGCGTAAGTTTTTAGCAAGACCGACTTTTGAACAAGACCAGATCAACCATTTGGTCGGATCGTACTGCCACCATTTCACCCCATTACGGTAATCGTATTGGAAAATGTGGTGATAGTTGTGATAACCCTCACCCCAAGTGGCAATGGCTAAAATGAAATTGTCACGTGCAGTATTTTCGTCGGTATAAGGACGTTTGCCCCACATGTGACAAAGCGAGTTAATGAAGAAGGTCACATGATGGCTCAAGATCAGACGGACTAAACCGCCTAATAACACTACGCCCCACATATCGCCAACTGCCCAACCCACAGTAGTGAGAATCACGGCATGTACGGCAATGACCAGTGGAATGTAATATTTGTCTTGGAACATCACCACTTTGTCATTTAACAAATCAGGTGCATTTTTATAGTTTGCTTCTGCTGCTGGATAGTTGCGAAGCATCCATCCCATATGCGCATACCAAAAGCCATTATTAATTGAATATGGGTCTTGTTCGACATCATCAACATGACGGTGATGGGTACGGTGACCTGAAGCCCAGAACAAAATACTATTTTGAACGGCAAAAGTACCCATAAGCATTAAAATAATTTTTAATGGCAAGGTTGCTTCATAAGCACGATGTGCCCATAAGCGGTGATAACCCGCAGTAATCCCTAAACTACTCACACCGAGTAGTACAAATAAGCTGATCCATGCGCCTAAGCTAAAATCATGATGATAAGCATATAAAGGGATAGCGATTACAGCCACAATCGGTAAAAAAACCAACGCGAATACTGCAATCCAGTTAATTGGGGCTTTGGGTAGGGGAGCATTCATCTCCAACAGCACTCC
This sequence comes from Acinetobacter sp. ANC 5414, assembly GCF_013004295.1. Lineage (NCBI taxonomy): Bacteria > Pseudomonadati > Pseudomonadota > Gammaproteobacteria > Moraxellales > Moraxellaceae > Acinetobacter > Acinetobacter sp. ANC 5414. The sequence continues at coordinate 27,485 of NZ_JABERM010000035.1, read as the reverse complement.
TAGAACCTTTTAAAAGGTAAAGGTAAGGTATAAATGAATTCTTAATTCAATACGGTTTATAAGGATTAAGACTTTCTCAATATTAGCATGAGCAAATAAAGCTGCACTAGCATTATTCTACAGATGTATTGTACTAAACAGTAACAGAATACCGGGTGGACGTGATTGATTTTATCGAAGGTCGAGGTAGCTTCCGGCAACAGCAACGATGTAGATCATTTTTGAGTGAATAAATAGCAGATTTAGTCACAGAAATGGGGTCGAAAAATTTATTTTAAAGTTGTTCGAGCATCATTTTCGGGAAATCTGTAATCAATCCGTCAATGCCTAAACTTTGCAGATGTTTGGCGCGTTCAATATCATTCACCGTCCAGACACTGATTTGTAAATGGGCTTGTTGGGTGGCCTTAATGATTTCATCGGTTGCCAGCTGATTCATCCAGCCAATTTGGCAACAACCGAGTTCTATAGCTTGTTCAATGGCTTTACGTTTGATGTCGTCTTCAACCAGTAAGCCACGTTTAAAGATCGAGTACTGCTGTTTTAAGGCCTGATGGATTTTTAAATCGAAACTGGTGATCACGGCAGTTTGTTCAAAACCGTGTAATTGTTTTTGTAATTCTAAAACCAGTTTTTCAGCTTCAGGCATAGTTGCAACAGCTTTGACCTCAACTTCAATATGCTCAAAGTCATGAATAATACTCAGGGTCTGGCGGAGTGTTGGGGTAAGCTGTTTTTCCCAGTCCATCCAGATATGTGCCTGATTATAAGCTTCGAGTTGGTGACTGTTTAATTCATAGAGTTGTTGATCTGTGCCGGTGGTTCTTAAGAAGTTGTCATCGTGCATGATGATGAGTTCATTATCTTTCAGTTGGCGCACATCAAATTCGACTGAACGGATGCCCAAGTCATGAATGTATTGAAAGCCGCCTAGGGTATTTTCCGGGGCTTCACCACGTGCACCACGATGTCCGATGATTCTCATAATCAATCTATTCTGTATAGTTTTAAATGATTGTAGCCTTAAATGATTTGATCAGGAAGTTACTTAAATTGGTCGTTTAATTGGATACGCGTAAACGCCATCTGTAACTGTTCGAGGCAGGACTACATTGGAAAAAAATGTTTCTGCGAAGCTGATGTTTACTGACGGTTATTGACGAGTTTTACGGTGAGGAGCGCTGCTCCGCAAGATGTTTTGTTCTTGCACAACAGCGTTGTTCATCCCGAAAGAAAAGTAACAGATGAGCTCCAGGTAGTGAATTATTCAGAGTAAGACTCCTGAAAATGCTCATTTGGATAAAGAGTTTGACAGAATGTTCAAATCGTCTCATTAATATTTTTTTGCCACAGTACTTCAGACCCGCCTTCAGCACGTTGCAAAGTCCGCGAGGCTACAAATAACCAGTCAGAAAGACGGTTTAAAAGCTGCAATGAAGTTGCCTGAATATTTTGATCACGAGTATGTACCGTCATCAGGCTGCGTTCAGCACGGCGGCATACCGAACGTGCTTGATGTGCATAACTGCAAGCTAAAGTTCCGGCCGGTAAAATGAAGTCTTTCAGCATGGGTAAAGCTTCATTCATGCGGTCAATTTCATTTTCCAGAAATTCAACTGAAACCGGTAAAACCATGTTGTAATTGGGAATACAAACTTCACCACCCAGGTCAAAGAGCCAGTGTTGAATCAGGCTTAAAGATTTATCCCAAGCGGCTTTGTCTTCAATGCTACTGACGGCAATTTGTGAACGTAAAATACCGATACAAGAGTTGAGTTCATCGACATCGCCTAAAGCGGCAATACGCAAGTCATCTTTGGCAACGCGAGAACCGTCGCCTAGTCCGGTTGTGCCAGAGTCGCCTGTGCGGGTATAAATTTTACTTAAACGGTGGCCCATATTTTTTCCTTGGATTTTCCTAAAACTAAATGCAATAAAAAAGGATAATGTCGGTCATAACATTATCCATAAACTGCGCTGTTTTAAAATTTTTTGCTGTTGAGAGCTTAGTAACGGAAGGTTACACCCGCAGAAGCGAGGCGACCGCCGTTGACATAAAAGTGATTACCGCCATATGAAGCATTTTTATATTGCACATCACCAATATTTTCAATGTTGGCAAATAATTTCACATTAGGATTGATATTCCAGTAGGTATTTACATTTACAGTGGCATAACCGGTTACACCCGATCCATTTTTAGGTTTAGATTTGGCCGATAAAGACGTACTAATACCATACACCTCGTTTTGTAAACCTGTAGTGAGTGTCAAACTTTGACGTGGGCGACGGCTTAAATCTGTATCATTGCTTTTATCTTTTGGCTGAACATAAGCATAAGAAAGATCTAAAACTAAATCATCTTGTGCCCAGTTTAAATTGAATTCACCACCGGTAAAAGTCGCTTTTTTAACATTCAATAATTGACCTTCATATGTTACCGGATCAGTCACATAAGTAATTAAGTCTTCCACTTCGTTACGATATGCAGATAATCCCACTGTAAGACTATCTGTAATTTTTTGATCTAGACCAATTTCATAAGAAATGCTTTCTTCTGGTTTGAGTTCAGGATTTGCTCCCCAACCAATCGCATAAAGATCGTTATTTGTTGGAGCACGGAAAGCCGTTCCAATATTGGTATAAATACTTGTGGCTGGGAGAATTTGATATCGTGCTGCAACCTGGCCTACGGTATGTGTACCAAAAGTTTCATTATCCTCAACACGAAGACCCGCCTGAGTACTCAAATGATTGTTCTGATATTGATGCTGGATAAAATATCCTGTACTACTAACATCTTTATCATATTGAACTGTATTCCAACCTAGCGAAAGTAAATCAGTTTTAGTATTTCGATGTGACACACCAGCCATCATGTTTTGATGAGGGGTAAATTGCCATTTAGAATATAATTCTGCTTCTTGTGTTTTATTATGAATAAAATCAGCAGTTTCATTTTGAGAAAGGTCATCTTTAAACTGCGATACACGAGCATTGACTGAAATTGTATCGTTGAGATTTATACGACCTTTTAAATTAATGATTTCGTTTTTAAAGTCTTGGGACTTATTGATTAAACCTAGTAATTGAGTATAAGAAGGATTGAAAATACCATCTGTATAGACTGAAGTGCCTTCATTTTGTGAATAGTCTATAGATGCAGCATATTGCTTTTGTTCAATACCAAATTTTGCACTAAAGCCTTCTTGATCATAGGCACCGGTTTTAGCATTCGAATTTTTAAAATCGGTAACTTGAGTGCCTTCAGATTCCAAATGCTGACCACGAATTTGGGCATAAACACCATTTTCAGATAAATCAGCTCCAACTACGGATTTATAGGTTTGATGCTCACCTATTTCCCCTGTAACAAATGCACCTGTTTTTTCAGGTGTCTTAGAAACCAATTGCACTACACCACCGATGGCATCGGTACCATATAAAACAGAAGCAGGACCTTTTAAAACTTCAATCTGCTTAATGTCAGTCGTATCAATAAAAGATAAAGATGCAGCTCCAGCTGAACCCGTATTTAATCGAACCCCATCACGAAGCACCAGCGTATGGGTTGAGTTTGTGCCTCGGGTAAAAATTGAAGCAGCTTGACCATATCCTCCATATTGCATCATATCGATGGATGCATCGCTCATGAGTAAATGGGGGAGTTCTGCAATAGGAGATTGTTCTAGAATATGTGGTTCAATAATTGAAATCCGCGCAGGAACATTTTTAATATTTTCTTCACTACGTGATGCGGTAACTACAATCGTATCTAAGCTGGTTTTTGCAACTGCTTGATCGGCAGCTTGGGTGCCAGTGGAAAAACCTAACACAATAGCGATTGCACCCGCTAAGGCAGCAGGCTGAAATTGAATAGACATAATGTGCTCCATACATTCACTCCCCGTGAATGATTGAGTTAAAGAACACAACAAGCAGGTATCCGGACTTAAATGTGCAGGGCAGGCACCATGCTGCCAATCCACCTTCCCACATTTTCATGCAGTGGCGTAAACCAGAGGTTTAAATTGATTGACGTTTCATTTTTTACCGTTGCGGGGGCAGTGTTGGATTTGCACCAACTTCCCTAAAGCTTTAAGGCTTTGACTTGTTGCAAGATGGGCGCAGTATAAAGATTGTATGGCTGATAAACAACGTCAGACAAGAATTATTCGGATGAACTTTACGCAAGCTAAAGAAATTGCATTACAATGATTCGCCCTCATATTTATAGCATGACTATAAATTGGCAAAGTTAAGGTTAAAAAATTAGAGCGAATTGTATGCGAACCCGTGCCAAAATTTGCGGAATCACACGAATAGAAGATATACATTCAGTTGTGAATGCAGGAGCAGATGCGATTGGTTTTGTATTTTTTCCACCTAGTCCACGTAGTGTGACCAAAGAGCAAGTGAAAGAACTGATCCAGCATGTACCTGCCTATGTGCAAACAGTGGGTTTATTTGTTAATGCATCTGCGGATGACATTCAACACGTTTTAAAAGATGTGCCTCTGGATATGCTGCAATTTCATGGTGATGAAAGTCCTGAGCAGTGTCAGCAGATTTCCAAACAGGTCGGCCGCCGCTGGTACAAAGCCATCCAGGTGAAACCGGGTTTAGATATTCAAGCCGAAATTCAAAGTTATCAGGATGCAGGGGCAAGTGCTGTGTTGTTAGATGCCTGGCATCCAGATTTAAAAGGGGGCACTGGGCATAGCTTTGACTGGACTACTTTCCCAAAATTAAATATTCCGCTCATCTTGGCAGGGGGCTTAAACCCTGACAATATCGAGCAGGCAATTCTCACCACACAAGCCTATGCTGTGGATGTGAGCGGCGGTGTCGAGTCCGCAAAAGGTATAAAAGACCAACAACTCATCGAACGCTTTATGCAAGGAGTCCTACGTGGATCAGCAAAATAATGTGATTGACTATACCCAATTCCCTGATGCAAAAGGGCATTTCGGTATCCATGGCGGACGTTTTGTGTCAGAAACCCTGATGGCAGCTCTAGAAGACCTAGAAAAGCTGTATCTCCGTATGAAAAATGACGAACAGTTTCTGGCAGAATTCGACCGTGATCTGGCTTACTATGTAGGTCGTCCTAGTCCTTTATATTATGCTGAGCGATGGTCAAAAGAGTTGGGCGGTGCGCAAATTTACTTAAAACGTGAAGACCTGAACCATACCGGCTCACATAAAATCAATAACACCATTGGTCAGGCACTGCTGGCAAAACTTTCCGGTAAAAAACGTATTATTGCGGAGACCGGTGCAGGTCAGCATGGTGTGGCAACAGCGACGATTGCAGCGCGTTTAGGCCTGGAATGTGTCGTGTATATGGGTGCCGAAGACGTAAAACGTCAGGCCATGAATGTGTACCGTATGCGTTTGCTGGGTGCCAAAGTGGTTCCAGTAGAAAGCGGCTCTAAAACCCTGAAAGATGCATTAAATGAAGCGATGCGTGACTGGGTGACCAATGTAGACAGTACTTACTATATTATTGGTACAGTGGCGGGTCCTCATCCGTATCCAATGCTAGTGCGTGACTTCCAGTCTGTGATTGGTCGTGAAGCACGCCGTCAGATTCTGGAACAGGCGGGCCGTTTGCCAGATGCATTGGTGGCTTGTGTGGGTGGTGGCTCGAATGCGATCGGTTTATTCTATCCATTCCTGAACGATCAGGACGTGAAAATGTATGGTGTGGAAGCAGCAGGTTTGGGGATTGAAACCGGTAAGCACTCTGCTCCGCTAAACGCAGGTCATGTCGGTGTGTTGCATGGTAACCGCACTTATCTGATGTCAGATGAGCAAGGCCAGATCATTGAAACGCATTCAATTTCTGCCGGTCTGGATTATCCGGGTGTTGGTCCTGAACATAGTTTCTTGAAAGATATGCACCGTGTTGAATATGTGCCGATCAATGACCAGGAAGCATTACAGGGCTTCCGTGATTTAACCCAGATTGAAGGTATTATTCCTGCACTGGAAAGTTCACATGCGATGGCGTATGTGACCAAACTTGCGCCAACCATGTCTAAAGATCAAATTATTATTGCGACTGTTTCAGGTCGTGGCGATAAGGATTTAATGACTGTTGCGCGTATTGATGGTGTGGAAATGGTTGAGATGTAATTTGCCTTGAAGCCCTCCTTTTTTAAAGGTGAGGACTTCAGAATATATTCTGAATCCGCAAGGGTGGATTTTATAAAGAATAAAATCGTGCGGAAGCAATTCAGCACGATTTTTTTATACATACAGAAAAACTTTTCCTTTTTAGAAGGGTATCGAAGATGCAAAAACATATATTCTTTACTTTTGACGGGACAAAAGTAACAAAACCCCTTTGTTTGGCAGAGAATACATCCTTGTATTCCTGCCAAACGGGCGACATCCATGTCGCCAGCGTATATCATATTGAGATGTCATAATTATTCTCCTAACTAAATTTTGTCATGTAAAGTTCCCCCTCCTTTGAAAAAGGATGAGAAACACTGTTTCGCAAGGGAGGAGGATTAAAATTAAGGAGAGAATCATGCCCAGCCTATTTATCGTCATGCTTGGTGGTCGTCATGCACGTGCCAATACAGAAGTACATGATGTGGTGTTAGCTGTTGGTGAAAGTTTGCAAGAAGTCTATCCTCAACTGAAAAATGCATGGTTTGGCGAACAAAAAGGGTTGCATATTGATGCCTGGGCGCAAATCAACGGGATTGAATTTGACGGAAAACACTATCAAATCCAATTTAGCGATGCAGCACCGAATTCATCTTCAGAACATCTGTTTTTAATTAACCTGGGTGGCTACGATGCTCAGGAGTTTGGAGAGCTGCATCGTTATGTTCTGGTTGTAGCACAAAATGCTAGGGCGGCCAAACAACACGCTAAGGCTTATTTTGCCAAGCATTGGCAGAAGCAACATACCGACCGAATCTTAGATGTAGATGATTGTATTGTAATTGATCATATTCATGGCCGTTATGTAGAGCTGGTCGAAGGTCAGTTTTCAGCGAACCGCTGGGAAAATACCTATTTAATGCTGGATGAGGGTTGATTTATATCTATTTGATTAATAAATTATATTTATCAAATATTAGACCAGGTGAAATATTATAAATTTTTGTATTTTTCGATGAAATATGCTTTTTGACACTTTCAAGTTCCGCTTATATAGGCATAATAACGCTAAGGAATTGTTATCTCTTAGCTAGATGGAATTTGATAAATGGATTTGATTCAATCAAATGGACAACCGCATTATGGACGTTTTAGCGCCCTCCCAAAAACCATCGATTTGAATCAATACCAGTACAAGACACCTTATGGCGATGTCTTAACTGGTTGGCGCAAGCGATTAAAATATAAAAAGTTTAAATTTTGTTGTATTCAGCATGGACATTATACGATTGGTCTGGCCATTGCCGATATTGCATGGGCTGGGCATGCCTTTTTCTATATTTATAATCATCAAAACCATGAGGTTTTAGAGTGGAATGCGATTAACCTGTTATCACGCAATACCGTGGTAGATGAACAGCCGCTTTATAACCAGAGTTTTTTTTCCAAGTCGCCTTTTCAAATTGATATCCAGCATGCCAATGGCGTGCGTTATATCCATGTCACAAAATACGGGGAAATCAGGCTTAGTGCGCGAATTTTCTGTGCTGGTACAAACCCGCTTAGTATGTGTAGCCCGACGGGAATTAATGGCTGGACTTATACGCAAAAACTGACGACTTTGGGCTGTGAAGGTTTTTTTATCAATAAACAGCGTGAAACCATACAGTTTAATGAAAGAACTTTTGCATCACTAGATGATACCTGTGGTTTTCTACGGCCGGAAACGGCCTGGTTCTGGTTATCCTGCAATTTTTGGGATGCGCAAAATAACCGGATCGGTTTGAATCTGGCTTCCGGGGTCAATGAAAGTTTTGGCAATGAAAACTGCTTGTGGATCAATGGTGTGCTGTATCCTGTCAGTGATGTTTTATTCCAGCATCAGGATGAGGGGCACTGGACAATTCGCTCACTGGATGAAAAATTAAATCTGGATGTCAAAACGGGCTGGCGACGTTATGAAAATCTGAATTTAAGACTGGTGGGCAGTCAGTTCAGCCAATGGCAAGCCAAAATTAGTGGAACCATTCAGCAAGGCGATCAGGAAATTATCTTGTTAAATGAATATGGCTTGTTAGAACAGCATTATGCCAAGTGGTAATACATTACAAGATAATAAAAACCTAGTCGGTATTTATACCGACTAGGTGAGTGATAAATACAATAACTATTATGACTCTTTAGCCGCTTGCCAAAAAGCTTCCCCAGCTTGGATGGGATCACCTGTTTCTTCTAAAGTTTTTACCCAGACATTATATTGTGCAATCACAGGGTGTTGGCTAGGATGAAAGTCTTTGTTAAACCAGTCGCGATATTGCTTGCTCATTTTGGTTAACTTACCTTTACTTCCAAAGAACCACGGTAAACCGCGAATGTTCATTTGCAGACGTTGCAGTAGGGTAAAGCCATCATACTTTAACATCACATTGGCACGGTAAATGGTAAAGCCAAAGATGAGCAATGTCGTCCATAGCAATGTAAATATTCGCGTAGACTCAGGCACATTTCCAACCTGTTTCATCACATCAAAAGCCACATCACGATGTTCCATTTCTTCAATTGCATGCCAGGCAAATAGCGCGCGGACATAAGGATGTCCATCTCGCAAGGTGTCTTTATTCGCATAAAAGGTTTCTGCCATCAGGGCAGTCAAGTGTTCAGCCGCAGCTGTCATGGCAATATTGTATTGAGGGGAACGCTTTTCCAGTTCGAATTTAAAAATTTTATTTAAACGCTGAATCAATTGATCCACCGGCATGCCTTGCTCTTTCATAACCTGATTCATTTTGTCATGCGCTATACCGTGCTGCGCTTCCTGACGAATAAAATCAGCCACACGCCGTTTTAAGTCTGGATCGGTAATCTGATCGCGGAACAAACGTACCGACTGAATAAAGTAGCGTTCACCATCTGGAAAAGTCAGGCTGAGTGCATCAAACATGCGGGTAATAAACGGATCGCCACCAAACCAAAAACGCGGAACTTCATTCAGTTTAAAATCAAGGTTACTGCGGACCACAGGTTGGACTTGAGATTGGGCAATAGCATTCATTTTATTTTACTTCAATCGCCTTGGATCATTGCAGTATGTCGGACTTTTTTAGTTTTGTTTTGACAGTACTTGCCATTTTTTATACATTTTACGACAGAATTAAAATTTAAAATGTCAAAAAACAAGGATGCATTGTGCAAGAACTGCAGATTCCCAATGGTTATTTTCAACTGTGGCAAATGTTTTTGTCAGATCGGGGGCTGGATGGATTGCAACTTGATTTTCTGCAAGATCACCATGCGCAATTACGGCATGTCTTAAACCTGCCGATTGATACTCAATCACCGTATACCTTTTTCTTAGAAGTCATCCAGCGTACCCAGCAACATCTCAATTGCCCGCAGCTGATTTTTGAAATGGCACGTTATATACGGCCAGAGCATTTTGGTGTGTTGGGTTATATGGCCTCACGTAGTAATAGCGTGGCCGAAGCTTTACAAAATATTATTCGCTTTAGCCGGTTGGTGATTGATGGTGCAGCAGTCATTCCTATGCAAATGCTGCATCAGGATAAAGAGATTTATCTCTCCTGGCCGCTGCATGATGAACGATATGCGATGATAAATGAGCTGACTTCAGCCTGTATGGCACATTTGGCCAAGCAAATTTTTCCAGCCTCGTTGCAATTGCTGAGTATGCAGTTTGCGCATACGCCGCAGATGGCGCGTTATCATTATGAGAAGTTTTTTGGTTGTGAAGTTAGCTTTGGTCATGCCCAATATTCTTTTGTGATTAGTTCTGACAGTTTGGATTTAAAATCGGAATTGGCGGATCCTTCCTTAATGCAACTTTTACTGCGCCAAGCAGAAGAGGCGATTGCTTCCAAGCCCAATTATGAAAGTTTAGATCAGCATATTCATATGAGGGTGGCTGAATATTTGCGCGTGCAAAATAGTGTGCCCAAAATTGAGCAGATTGCGAATGAATTGCATGTATCTGCACGGACACTGCAGCGGCAATTGAATGACCTGAATTTATCTTTTAAAAAGATTGTTGAGATGGAACGCATGAAACGTTGTGATCAATTATTGCAGCAGGACATGCAATTGACCGATATTGCCACGCAATTGGGCTATTCAGATCAATCTGCTTTGGCTCGTGCTTATAAGGCCTATAGCGGTCAAACCTTATTACACAGGAAACAACAGCTGAAAGATCCGCATGAGTCATAAAAAAGCGACCCACTTGGGTCGCTTTAAAATATAGATCAATTTAAACAGGTTTGAAGCGAGGGAAACGAAATGCAATTGCCAGTATCGCCACGATTGCCAAGACCCAGCAATAGTAAATATTCCCGATCAGCTCTACCGGTGACATCTTCGCAATAGAGCAGGCGAGAAGTAATTGAGCACCATAGGGAATCACGCCCTGGATCACGCAGGAAAAAATATCCAGCAATGCTGCAGCACGTTTAGGATCTACGCCATATTCTTTGGCCACTTCACGCGCCATATCTCCCGATAAAATAATCGCAACGGTATTATTGGCAACGAACAGATTGGCAAACACCACTAGAAAACTCACACCCAACTCACCCGCATGTTGGCGTCCAACTTTAAATAAACGGGTAATACTGTAAATACGTTGGATGAGCCATTGTAGTCCACCTTCTTTTTGCATAATGGCCGATAAGCCACCCAAGAACATCGAAAGTAGTGCCACCTCAAACATGCCTACAAAGCCATCATAAATGGAGGTATTTAACTTCAAGATGCCGAAATCCGGGCTGACCATGATACCAATCAGACCTGAAAGAACCACCCCAAGGGTTAAAATGGCCAGTACATGCAAACGTGAAAAAGCCAGAAAGAACACTGTCACATACGGCAAAATCAGCCACAAGTCGTAATCTTTATATTCAATGGTTTGTGAATCATGGCTAACAAATGCATAAATCAGGATAGTGAGCACGGCGGCAGGAACCGCAATCCAGACATTAACTTTGAACTTATCGCGTAGCTGAACCTTCTGACTGCTGGTGGCTGCAATGGTGGTATCTGAAATCATCGACAGGTTATCACCAAACATGGCACCGCCCACCACTGCGCCAATGGCGTAGACTGCTTCAATATTGGTGACTTGGGAGAAACCAAAGGCAATCGGGGCACAGGCAGCAATGGTGCCCATGGAAGTCCCCATCGCAGTGGCGATAAATGCCGAGATCACAAACAGCATGGGCAGCACAAAGGAGGGCGGGATAATCGAGAGACCCAATTGCACTGTTGCATCAACACTGCCAATGCTACTTGTGGTGCTGGCAAATGCTCCTGCAAGCATAAACACCATAAACATCAGAATTAAATTGGGATGACTGGCACCCTTTAAAAACTCATCAATGGCGGTATTCAATTTTCCACGGTAAATCAGCACGGCAAGAATAATGGCAGGCAGAGCTGCCACAGGTGCTTTAACCTGATAAAAAGCAAACTCGGTACCAATGATGGAATGATAGATACCACTGCCTAAAAAAATAGCTAAAAATACAATAAGAGGTAGCAATGCTAGCGCGCGAGCGTGCACTTCACCTTGGGATTCGGGAGTCATATAAAATAGAAAAAATGAAAATCGTGCGTAGTATAGTGCAGGTTTTGCTATTTCATAAAACTTTAAATGTAAAAGCTAAGCTAATTATTTTTATCAATTTTTTACCAATAAAAATAAGTTTATCTTAATACTGGTTATTTTTTTAAATAGCAAAATTAGGCATCTTTGATCATTGAGAAAAAATCGTAAATATCAGTAAATGGTGTTCTCGGATTGTTCTGAAAAAATGAGATTGTCAGTCTAATGTAGCGTGAAATGTTTGAGCTCTATTCAATGAGTAAAAAATAGCGTTACAATGCGTTGTCTTGTATTTCTACAAAGCCAACTCCTCAGTTTTTAAATAATTCAAGGAAAGCATAGCCTTATGTCACGTTTAGCCACTCGTTTTGGACAGCTTAAATCTCAGCAGCGTAAAGCGCTAGTTTCTTATGTAATGGCTGGTGACCCTCATCCAGAAGTAACCGTTCCATTGTTACACCAAATGGTTGAGGCAGGGGTGGATGTGATTGAACTTGGTCTTCCATTTTCAGACCCTATGGCAGATGGTCCAGTGATTGCCCTTGCAGCAGAACGTGCATTGGCAGGTGGAACCAATACCCTGGACGCTTTGAATATGGTGAAAGAGTTCCGTCAGAAAGACACAGAAACACCAGTGGTTTTGATGGGTTATTTAAACCCGGTCGAAGTGATTGGTTATGAAAAGTTTGTGTCTTATGCCAATGAATGCGGTGTAGATGGTGTACTTCTGGTGGATTTACCGCCGGAAGAAGCAAAAAATTTGGATGACGTGTTGAAAAAATTCGACATGGATCAAATCTTCCTGCTTGCGCCAACATCTACGGATGAACGTATTCAGCATGTGGCAAATCAAGCCCGTGGCTTTATTTACTATGTGTCCTTGAAAGGGGTAACCGGTGCGGCAACTTTAGATGTATCTGAAGCGGCAGCCCGTATCCAGAAAATTAAAGCTGTGACTGACGTTCCTGTAGGTGTCGGTTTTGGTATTAGCGATGCTGCCTCTGCGAAAGCCATGGGTGTAGCGGCTGATGCGGTCATTGTGGGCAGTGCTTTTGTCAAACAATTTGCGAACTTAGCGCCAGAACAAGCTGTTTTTGAAACGGTTAATAAAGTCAAGGAGCTTCGAGCCGCGCTCGATGAGTTAGTATGAATCAAGAAGTGAAAATAGGCAAAATTCTAAGCCCAGCGACGCCGTGGACGGAACGTCATGTTCCGGGTATTCACACCCCTGATGAGCAAACAGCACTCAAAGCAACCTTTACAGAGCCAACCATTGAGTGTCCTGAATGTCACGCACTGGTTACTCGTACCGCGATGTCATTTAACGCTTATGTTTGTCCGCAGTGCGATGAACATTTGCGTATGAAAGCACGCGACCGTTTAAACTGGTTCTTCGATCAGGTTCAAAATGAACTGGGTCAGGAATTTGTGGCCAAAGATCCGCTGAAATTTGTAGATAGCAAAGCCTATCCGGACCGTATGTCTGAAGCGCAAAAGAAAACCGGTGAAACAGAAGCATTGGTTGTGATGCAGGGTTTACTGAAAGATATTTCTTTAATCGCATGTGCATTTGAATTCGACTTTATGGGCGGTTCAATGGGTACAGTGGTTGGTGATCGTTTTGTGCAAGCGGCTGAACGCGCCATTAAAGAGAAACAACCTTTAGTCTGCTTCGCGGCATCTGGTGGTGCACGTATGCAGGAAGGCATGTTGTCACTTATGCAAATGGCACGTACTTCAGCAGCGATTCAACGCATGAAAGATGCAGGTTTGCCGTATTTGGTGGTATTAACCCATCCAGTTTATGGTGGCGTAACCGCTTCACTTGCAATGTTGGGTGATGTGCATATTGCTGAACCTAAAGCCATGATTGGTTTTGCGGGTAAACGTGTGATTGAGCAAACCGTACGTGAAAAACTGGAAGAACCGTTCCAGCGTGCTGAATATTTGCTTGATCATGGTGTAATCGATCAAATTGTTCATCGTCACGCATTACGTGATACAGTCTATCGTATTGTCGCGAAACTGATGAACTTGCCTTGAACACAGCACCACTTGCAACAGACTCTTTAAACACATGGCTCGATTATTGGAGCCATGTTCACGTTACGGGGATTGATTTAGGTCTGGAACGCGTCATTCCAGTGGCTGAAAAGCTGGGTGTGACCCGTCCACAGGCAAAAGTTCTGACCGTAGCGGGAACCAATGGTAAAGGTTCAACTACCACCACTTTGGCTGCCATTTTAAATGCGCAGGGCTATAAAGTCGGATTGTATCAATCACCACATATTTACCGTTTTAATGAACGAGTAAAGTTGTCGGGCATTGAGGTGGATGACCAAACGTTGGTGGATGCGTTTGTGCAAGTGGATCAAGCTCGTCGTGATTGTGATTTAAGCCTTTCTTTCTTTGAAGCCACCACACTTGCCGCTTTTGTTATTTTTAAAGCCAAACAATGCGATGTCTGGGTGCTTGAAGTTGGACTGGGTGGTCGCCTCGATGTGGTGAATGTGATTGAGCCAGATGTCGCCGTGATTACCAATATTGGTTTAGATCATACCGATTGGCTCGGTGACACGATTGAAAAAATTGCCTTTGAAAAAGCCGGAATTATTCGTCCGGATATTCCGGTAATTTTTGGTGGTATGCAACAACTTCCTCAAGCCATTAAAAATAAAGTCGATGAATGCAATGCAACATTGTATGTGGCTGATCGTGATTACTTTTATCAATATACGGATGATGGTCAAGCCTGGATGTTTGCATCTTCAGGTACAACTTTAAAATTACCGACAGGTGCTTTGGCACTGGAAAATATTTCCACAGCAGTCGCAGCAATTTTAGTCAGCGGTTTAAGCGTGACTCAACCAGCAATCGCTCAAGGTATTCAGCAGGCACGTCTGCAAGGTCGCTTTGAAATTCGCAAGATTCAGGGCAAAACGGTGATCTTTGATGCCGGACATAATCCCCATGGCGTAGATTTTTTGTTAAATCAGTTGCGAAAATTTTTAGAATACAATAAACAGTACACAGAAGTGGTCAGTGTTTTTTCCATGTTGGCGGATAAAGATATCAATTCTGTCGCAGACTTGTTGAAAGATACTGTTTTAAAATGGAAAATTTCACCATTAACGGTTCCGCGAGCAGCTCCGCTTGAGCAGCTCGATGCAGCATTAAATGGTGAAACAGTACAACACTTCGACAGTGTTCAATTGGCTTTTAAATCAGCGCTAAATGAAACAAAGAATAATCAGCTGATCTTGGTATGTGGTTCATTTCATACCTTAGAAGCGGTATGGGAGTATTTGGAAGAATGTCAATGAATAGCAAACAACGCTGGATGGGTGGCGTTGTTTTATTAGGTGGTGGTGTTTTATTGACAGCATTGCTCCTGAAAGGCAAAGAAGAAATATATCAAAACGAACTTAAAAACCCCGAGCTTGCAGCTCAAGTCACACAGAAAAAGCCGGCTCCAGAAGGCGAAATGGTTCAGCTGCAGGCTTTAACAGTCGATGTTGAAACAGAAAAACGTTTACTGGAAGAGCAACGTCGTGCGCGTGAAAAAGCGGTTGCAGAACAAGAAGCCCGTGCTGCTGAATTTTTAGTGATGCAACAACAGGCTGAAGCCGAGGCTGCACGTAAAGCTGCCGAAGAGTATGCGGCATTAAATGCCCATCGTACCGGTGCACAGCAAAGCTCGGATAATATTCCTCCTGAACTGGTGGAAGATGAAAAAGTTAAACAAAAGCGTTTAGCTGAAGAAAAGCTGCTTGCGCAAAAAAAGTTAGATCAGCAGAAAGCTCAACAACAGCGAACTGATGCTGATAAAAAAGCAGTTGAAGATAAACGTAAAGCCGAAGCTGATAAAAAAATAGCGGATATGAAAGCGGCTGAAAAGAAAGCAGCAGAGAAAAAAGCGGCTGATGAAAAAGCCAAACGTGAGGCTGAAGTAAAACGTAAGGCAGCTGAAAAGCAAGAAGCAGAGAAGAAAGCCCAAGCAGAAAAGAAAAAAGCAGAAGAAAAACGTGAGGCAGATGCCAAGAAAAAGGCAGAGGCTGAAAAAGCACGTGATCTGTTGGAAAATGGCGACAAGCAATGGATGGTACAAGTTGCTTTGGCAGCAAATGAAGCCAATGCAGATGCTGTTGCCTCCAAGTTACGTGCTAAAGGCTACAAAGTCACCAAAAGTCCAACATCGAAAGGTGTTCGCATTATGGTCGGGCCATCTAAAGATCGTGATGCAGCAGATGCGGCACGTAAGAAAATCAACACTGATGCAAGCCTGAACATGAAATCGGCTTGGGTGATTGAATGGGTGCCTCTCGATAAGCGCTAAATCAAGTTTAAGCTAAAAATTAAAATGGATTCGACAGTTGCTGTTGAATCCATTTTACGTTTTCGGGGCTAAATATCTTTTCAATATGAACCCAGATCGGATGAAATCCATAGCCGCCATGTTTCATTTCATCCAGTGCATCTTCAATTTTCCAGTTTTCAAAAATAATTCGATACATGGCAATGCTTGCACCAGTACGGTCTGAGCCGTGATAACAATGAATCAGTACCTTTTGATTAAGTGCTTTGGCTTGCTGAATCTGTTGCATGACCTGTAATAAATCTTCACGCGACATTGCCCAGGTGTGAATGGGGATATGAACCAATTTAAAATCTGTGGATGGTAGAACAGCTAGATCCTTATTTCGTGACCTTAAATTAATCACTACATCAATATCATGTGCTTTTAATTGTGGAATCAGTTCAGCCGTGGGTTGCTCACTACGAAAGACCTGCTCACTAATTTGATAAAAATTATCTCTTTGATTAAGTACTGTTCCCCAGTGTTGAGGACGCTGTTGCGATGAAATTGTGGGCGAGGTGATACATCCCACCAAACTTGAGCTACTCAGTAAAAGGGCAACAGCTGTTCTTTTAATCATGTTAGATAACGTTCCAGTTCGACTGGATCATGCGCACAGATGATTTCAATATTTTTTTCCGTTTGTGCGAGCTGTTGAATTTTGTGCAAGTTGTCTACACGCATTGAATTGTTTTCGGCAAAGACACGTTCCAGTTTATCCAAAGTTCGGAGTTTGTTTTTAGGGTCAAGCTGCAGATGTGAATAGTAAGCATCGCCACAGAAGAACAGCCAACCTTCTTTTTGCTTAATCGCAATCCCGCAATGACCTTTGCTATGACCCAGTAAGGGAATCATTAAAATTTCATCTTGAAATAAGTGGAAGCCTTGAACCTGATGTAAATTAAACCAAGCATCTCCTTGTTCAGGTTCGATGAAATTCCAGTAACGATGTTGCTTGAATTGTTGGGTTTTATAGCGTGCTTTATTTTTCAGTGAGAAAAAACTTTGCGTTGCATTATATTCACTGGAGAGCAGATGTACGGTGGCGTGTGGAAAATCTGCAATACCACCAGCATGATCAAAATCCAGATGTGAAACCAGAATATGTCGCACATCTTGCGGGCTAAAGCCCAAGCGTTGGATTTGTGCAATGGCAGTCAGTTCTAAATTGTTTTCTATCCGACCCAGTCGTGAAACCAGGTTACCTAAGCGGGCTTTGGTATGTAGATAATCCTGTATGCCTAAACCGGTATCTACCAGTACCAAACCTTGATCGGTTTCAAGCAGTAGGCAATGACAAACCACTTTGGCGTGCAAGCCTTTTTGCCCAAACAGAGGACCGCAAACAGGACACATGGTGCCGCAGTGCAAATGATGGATGTTATAAATCACAATATTTATTCTTAAGATGATTAGGCGTATTTATAAACTGCCTGTGAAATAAACACCAACTTGATTTTGTAATTCAATTGTTTAGCAGAATAAAAAAGCCTGTCATCAGACAGGCTTTCAGCAAATCAGGATTTGGCTCGTCATTTTAGTCCTGAACTTGCAGTATATGAGTGATATCGGCGTAAAGGCTTGAGTTGGAACGCACTTCGTTTGCTTGCGAAAAACAAAAGCAGCGGCTTTAGTTTTAACTCGAAGCATAGTTACTCGTCTTCTTGCGGAATATATTCCTCAGGGCGGAGTGATGCTTCTATTCTGAAACTACGCACTTCGTTTGTCTTGCGCAAAAATAAAAGCACTGCTTTAATTTTAACTCGAAGCATAGCTTCTCGTCTTGCGTTCGAGCAAGGCACTGTCTTGCTGATCCTCACTCAGGCTGTGGCGTTAAGCGCAAATAAGGTTTAACCACTGTATAGCCTTTAGGGAAACGTTTTTTGATTTCGTCCTCATCTTGAAGAGAAGGTACAATTACCACATCTTCCCCTTGTTGCCAGTTGGCAGGTGTAGCAACTTTGTGCTTGTCGGTCAGTTGTAGCGAATCGACGACACGTAAAATTTCATGAAAATTACGTCCTGTTGAAGCCGGGTAGGTAATAATCAAGCGAACTTTTTTGTTTGGATCAATAATCACCAAAGAACGAACAGTCAGGGTTTCACTGGCATTGGGGTGAATAAAGTCATAAAGAGTAGAAACTTTACGATCCTGATCGGCAATGATCGGGAAATTGACCGTAGTATGTTGTGTTTCATTAATGTCGTTAATCCAGCCATGATGCGATTCGACATCATCGACCGACAGGGCAATGGCTTTAACCCCGCGCTTATCAAATTCATCTTTCAGCTTTGCGGTATAGCCAAGTTCAGTCGTGCATACCGGAGTGTAATCAGCAGGATGGGAAAATAAAATCCCCCAGCTGTCACCTAGATAATCGTAGAAATTAATTTTGCCTTCACTTGAGTCCTGCTCAAAATTCGGTGCAGTATCGCCTAAACGTAATGTCATTTTTATAGCCTCATATGCTTTGTTATGTATGTTGATGCGATCTAATATGACGCATTTTTTTTTGCAAGGAAAATAGCGTTTTTGTATTTCTTTATGAATAAATAGAATATACGGTTCTGGTTTGATTTGTAAAATCTGTATAAATCACGGATTTTATGACTATATTGGCTGTTTAAAATTTGTTACATTGTTTTCCCTTAGCTGTCACGTGCTAGAACGAGTGATCAGAATTTTTTTATTGGTTTTGTGCAAAAGCCTTGTACTTCAAATTTCTAGCACCATAATAACGACTGAGAAAAAATTTATTCATTCGACAAGCAAGATTTAGAGAGTCTATTCATGTTGGCAAGTCTGATCGGAGGCATCTTCGGTACCAAAAATGAGCGCGAACTCAAACGCATGCGTAAAATCGTAGATAAGATTAATGCGCTCGAGCCGACGATATCTGCACTAAGCGATGCAGACTTATCTGCAAAAACTGAAGAATTCAAACAACGATATAACAAGGGCGACAGCCTGGATAAATTATTGCCTGAAGCATTTGCGGTTTGTCGTGAAGCGGCAAAACGAATCATGGGGATGCGTCATTACGATGTACAGCTGATTGGTGGTATTACGCTTCACGAAGGTAAAATTGCAGAAATGCGTACTGGTGAAGGTAAAACCCTGATGGGTACTTTGGCTTGTTATTTAAATGCGATTAGTGGTCAAGGTGTGCATGTCATCACCGTGAATGACTATTTGGCACAACGTGATGCTGAACTCAACCGTCCATTATTTGAATTCTTGGGTTTAAGCATTGGCATTATTTACTCAATGCAAAATCCGACTGAAAAAGCAGAAGCCTATCGTGCCGATATTACTTACGGTACCAATAACGAATTCGGTTTTGACTATCTTCGTGACAACATGGTGTTCTCGCTGGCTGAGAAAAAACAGCGTGGCTTGACTTATGCCATTATCGATGAGGTCGATTCGATCTTAATTGATGAAGCGCGTACACCATTGATTATTTCGGGTCAAAGCGATGACTCTTCACAATTGTATGCTGCAATCAATAGCATTCCACCAAAACTGACTCCGCAAAAAGAAGAAAAAGTAGCCGATGGTGGTCACTTCTGGATTGATGAAAAACAACGCTCTGTCGAAATGACCGAAGTCGGTTATGAAATGGTTGAACAAGAACTGATAGACATGGGGTTATTGGCTGAAGGCGAGAGCTTGTATTCATCGGCTAACTTGAACCTGGTTCATCATGTTACGGCTGCCATTCGTGCGCATTATCTTTATCAACGTAATGTTCAGTACATCATTCATGATGGCGAAGTGATTATTGTTGATGAAAATACCGGTCGTACCATGCCGGGTCGCCGTTGGTCAGAAGGTTTGCACCAAGCAGTTGAAGCAAAAGAAGGTCTGGAAATCCAACCTGAAAACCAAACCCTTGCAACAACCACTTTCCAGAACTATTTCCGTTTATACAAAAAGCTTTCAGGTATGACAGGTACTGCCGATACTGAAGCGGCGGAAATGAAAGAAATTTATGGTCTGGATGTGGTGCTTATTCCAACCCATCGTCCCATGATTCGTAATGACCAAAACGATTTAATCTATTTAAATCGTAATGGTAAATACAACGCAATTATTCAGGAAATTCAAAATATTCATGAAGCAGGTGTTGCACCGATTCTTATTGGTACAGCAACCATTGAAGCTTCAGAAATTCTTTCGGATAAACTGAAAGAAGCCGGTATTGCCCATGAAGTCTTGAATGCAAAACAACATGAGCGCGAAGCTGACATTATTGCGCAAGCAGGTTCACCGAATGCGGTGACCATTGCCACCAATATGGCCGGTCGTGGTACCGATATTTTGCTCGGTGGTAACTGGAAAGCCAAGCTTGCCAAAATTGAAAACTATACCGCTGAAGATGAAGCACGCTTAAAAGCCGAATGGGAACAAAACCATGAAATGGTATTGGCTTCTGGCGGCTTACATATTATTGGTTCAGAACGTCACGAATCGCGTCGTATCGATAACCAGTTACGTGGCCGTGCCGGTCGTCAAGGTGACCCGGGTGTTTCACGTTTCTACTTGTCGCTTGAAGATGACTTGATGCGTATTTTCGCGGGTGATCGTGTTGTAGCCATGATGCGTGCAATGGGCTTGCAAGAAGATGAAGCCATTGAGCACAAAATGGTGTCACGTTCCATCGAAAATGCACAACGTAAAGTTGAAGCACGTAACTTTGACATTCGTAAGAACCTGTTGAAATACGATGATGTGAATAATGAACAACGTAAGATCATTTATTCGCAACGTGATGAAGTGCTTGCTGAAAGTACTTTACAAGATTACATCGAAGAAATGCATCATGAAGTAATTAAAGGTGTGATTGCAAATTATATTCCACCTGAATCGATTCATGATCAATGGGATATTGAGGGTCTAGAACGTGCATTACGTGATGATCTGGGCATCGATTTACCGGTGAATCAATGGTTGGAACAAGACCGTCGTTTAGATGAAGAAGCTTTGGTGGAACGTATTTCTGATGAAATCGTGAACCGCTATCGTGATCGTCGTGCGCAAATGGGTGATGAATCTGCAGCAATGCTGGAACGTCACTTCATGTTGAGCGCTTTGGACCGTCATTGGAAAGAACATTTGGCGGCTATGGATTACTTGCGTCAAGGCATTCACTTGCGTGGTTATGCACAAAAGAATCCAGAGCAAGAGTATAAGAAAGAAGCATTTAACTTATTCGTCAATATGCTTGCGGTGATTAAGTCGGATGTGATTACTGACCTTTCACGTGTGCATGTGCCTACAGCTGAAGAATTAGCTGAAATGGAAGCACAGAAACAAGCGCAAGCTGAAGCGATGCATTTAAATCTTTCTCATGCTGAAGTGGATGGTTTAACCGCTGATGTGACTGCAGATCTAGATGCACAATATACTCCAGTGGATGAACAAATCATTATTCCACCTGCAAACCGTAATGCGCCTTGTCCATGTGGTTCAGGTCTAAAATACAAACAATGTCACGGTAAAATTTAATTTTACCCAGACTGCAAAGCCACTTTAAATATTCCTCTTGTTCATTGAGAGGTGTTATCTAAAGTGGCTTTTTTAATTCCATCTAAATATATTATTTAGTTTTTCAAGATGTGAATACGTTTGCAGAGAACCCAATTAAGTGGTATTTAGTTGCATATCGAACACTGATGAAAAGCGGAAAGACAATGAAAAAAGTATTACAACTATTGATGATTGCAGCTTTAGCTATTCCTACTTTGACTTTTGCAAATCAAACAACAACCGTAGACAAAGTACAAGCTGCGCGTGGTGCAACCACAGCTCCAGCAGTTGCTCAAGACGGTAACATTACAGTCGCAAGCCCACGCACTGGTATTCGTTATACTTTTGCTAATCCGAATCAACGCCCGGTGGTATTGAAAACTACAGCGGTGACTGCAGCCAATGCAGCTAATGTGAATCGTATCGTGGCTTCAAATCCTGCTTTATCTACAGCGAGTCAAGAAAAAGCCAAACAGGCATTATTGTCAGAAGCTTCCCAATTAGCGTCAAACTAACGTTATGTTGTTTTTTTAAACCAGTCTGCAGACTGGTTTTTTTGTGCCTGGAAACATCCATCCAATAAAAAATAAATCAAACCAAGTGTTCTGCTCGATTTTTTAGTCAATTTCTACTAAGCTGTCTTTTTATCACGAACTTATTTGGAAGTTTAAAAATGGCGGTGGGCGACGTAACAATGCCACAGATGCATGTGGTTAAAGGTGTAAAAATTGGTTCAGCTGAAGCCTATGTGCGCTATCAGAACCGACGTGACCTGGTCATTTTTGAATTTGCTGAAGGCTCAAATGCTGCTGGTGTATTTACTCAAAATGCATTTTGTGCGGCACCTGTGCATGTCTGTAAAGCGCATCTTCAAGTCAGTAATCCACGCTATTTAGTGATTAATACCGGCAATGCCAATGCAGGTACCGGAAAAATCGGAATGGCAAATGCACAAGCGACTTGCGCGAAACTGGCTGAACTTGCTGGTGTGTCAGATAACGAAATTTTACCCTTTTCAACCGGGGTGATTGGTGAGCAATTACCGATTGAACGCTTGATGGCGGGTTTACAACCTGCACTTGATTCATTACGCGATGATGCCTGGTTAGATGCAGCGACGGGCATTATGACCACAGATACGTTACCTAAAGGCGC
Organism: Acinetobacter sp. ANC 5414; assembly: GCF_013004295.1. NCBI lineage: Bacteria > Pseudomonadati > Pseudomonadota > Gammaproteobacteria > Moraxellales > Moraxellaceae > Acinetobacter > Acinetobacter sp. ANC 5414. The sequence continues at coordinate 4,703 of NZ_JABERM010000035.1, read as the reverse complement.
ATCTGAACAATTTGAGTTAGATGGTGTGACTTACACCATGACTGGTATTTCAAAAGGCGCAGGCATGATTCGTCCGAATATGGCGACTATGCTCAGCTATGTTGCAACAGATGCTCCGATCAGCCGTGAATTGGTACAGCAATTATTAAAAACAACGGTAAATGTTTCATTCAACCGTATTACGGTAGATGGCGATACTTCAACCAATGACTCATGTATTTTTGTGGCGACCGGTCAGGCCGGTGGTGCAGAAATTACATCGACTGATGATGCACGTTATGCTGCGGTTTTAGAGGTTTTAACCCGCGTGATGAAACGTCTAGCACAACTGATTGTGCGTGATGGCGAGGGTGCTACCAAATTCATTACTGTTACTGTTGAAGGAGGTGCAGATACCCAAGAATGTTGCGATATTGCTTATAGTATTGCCCATTCACCACTGGTTAAAACTGCATTTTTTGCATCCGATCCAAACTGGGGGCGTATCCTTGCAGCGATTGGTTATGCAGGTGTTAAAAATTTAGACGTTGAAAAAATCCAGGTTTGGTTAGATGATGTACAGATCTGCAAAGATGGTGGTGCGGCAGCGGACTATACGGAGGAAGCTGGCGCGCGCGTGATGTCTCAAGCTGAAATGACGATTCGTGTTGATTTAGGACGAGGTCAGGCAAAAGACACGGTCTATACCTGTGATCTGTCTTATGACTATGTCAAGATCAATGCAGATTACCGTTCTTAAGTTTAGTTGAATGAAAAAAGCCTCCGTAGTGAGGCTTTTTTATAATGTAAAGTTTTTAATGACTGGTCAAAAAAGCAAGATGCCATTCTGATCAGTAAATTGAGTGTGCTGCTTGTAGTCTAACAAGCACCAAGGATAGAGAAGACGTTTATGAACGATGCGACCAATTTAATTGCCAATGAGGCTAAATCGATTGTGCAGGCGCATTTAGATCGTTTAGGTGAGCCTAAAGATATTCATTTGAGTGATGAGGTTAAACAGGAAAAGTTTGCGCAAATTCTGGCAGAACTCAAAAAACGCGACGCTGTCCTTGTCGCTCATTACTATTGCGATCCCGAAGTTCAAGAGATAGCGGAGCTGTCTGGTGGTTGTGTTTCAGATTCGTTAGAAATGGCTCGTTTTGGCCGTGACCATCCAGCTTCAACCTTGGTGGTGGCGGGTGTGAAATTCATGGGAGAAACAGCGAAAATTCTTTCTCCTGAAAAAACAGTGTTGATGCCAACCTTAGAAGCGACTTGTTCTTTGGATTTGGGTTGTCCTGTTGATGAGTTTACTGCGTTCTGTGATGCACATCCTGGTCATACCGTTGTGGTGTATGCCAATACTTCTGCGGCAGTCAAAGCCAGAGCTGATTGGGTGGTAACATCGAGTTGTGCAGTTGAAATTATTGAACATCTAGATAGTTTGGGTGAAAAGATTATTTGGGCACCAGATCAGCATCTTGGTCGTTACATCCAAAAGAAAACTGGTGCTGACATGTTGCTTTGGGATGGTGCCTGTATTGTGCATGAAGAATTTCGTGCACGTGGTATTGCCAACATGAAAGCACTCTATCCAGATGCGGCTGTTTTGGTACATCCAGAGTCACCCGAATCGGTGGTAGACATTGCAGATGCAGTAGGAAGTACCTCGCAACTGATTAAAGCAGCACAAACACTGCCAAATGAACGTTTGATTGTGGCAACCGACCGTGGCATTTTCTATAAAATGCAACAAGCCGTGCCAAACAAGATTTTGATTGAAGCACCAACAGCAGGTGAGGGGGCAACTTGTCGCTCTTGTGCACATTGTCCTTGGATGGCAATGAATGAATTGGATGGAATTTTAGCGGTTTTGCAAAAGGGTGATCAAGAAATATACGTCGATCCAGCCCTTGCGGAACGGGCTAAATTACCTCTTGATCGCATGTTGAACTTCAGTGCCAATTTAAAACGCTAATAATTGTATATAAATTAGCTAAAATGCTTGATAAATATACATTTGAAGCGTTTTTTTAATTTTTTTTGAATATAGGTGTTGACGTTATTCGACGTCACGCCTAGAATGCACACCGTACCGCACGAACTGCAGTATGAAGCTAAGATGAATCGGAGCATGGCGCAGCTTGGTAGCGCACCTGGTTTGGGACCAGGGGGTCGTAGGTTCGAATCCTACTGCTCCGACCAATTCTTCAAGGCAAAGGTTTCATGGTATTTGATATCATAGGTCATGCGCCTGTAGCTCAGTAGGATAGAGCATCCGCCTTCTAAGCGGATGGTCACAGGTTCGAATCCTGTCAGGCGCACCATTTATGGTTGCTTGATATTTAGAATCTGAAAATGTTGTAACGGTGGATGTAGCTCAGTTGGTAGAGCCCCGGATTGTGATTCCGGTTGTCGTGGGTTCGAGCCCCATCATTCACCCCAATTCGGAGCATGGCGCAGCTTGGTAGCGCACCTGGTTTGGGACCAGGGGGTCGTAGGTTCGAATCCTACTGCTCCGACCATCTTTCTAAAAGATGATATAAATAATCCGCTTAAATGCGGTTTTTTTATGTCTAAAATTTAATAATAACATTCAACATTCAACATTCAACATTCAACATTCAACATTCAACATTCAACATTCAACATTCAACATTCAACATTCAACATTCAACATTCAACATTCAACATTCAACATTCAACATTCAATATTCAATATTCAATATTAGATCTCTTTCATAAATCAAAAAGTGATCATATTTTTGATTTATATTTGTACCCCGGATTTTTAGTATTTGTGCATAATCTGCGGATGAAATACATCGACTCAAAGAAGCTTTCTGAAACACAGTTCAAGCGATATACGGGCATCTCCTGGTCAACCTTCTATTTAATGGTTGAACAATTAAAGAAGCATGTTACAACTAAAGGCAGACCGCCCAAGTTAAGCGTGGAGGATCAGGTTCTTCTCAGCCTAAGCTATTGGCGGGAATATCGAACTTTATTTCACGTTGCGACAAGCTATGGAGTTTCAGAACCAACAGCCTCAAGAATTGTACGTCATGTTGAAGACTGTCTGATTCAGTCCAATCTGTTTAATTTACCCAAAGATTTACCTGAAGGTGAAGGCATAGACTGGAATGTTGTGATCGTAGATGCCACAGAAATTCCAATCCAAAGGCCTAAAAAAACAGAAGAAAAGCTATAGCGGCAAGAAAAAGACGCACACCTTTAAAGTACAGGCCATGATTCACTACAAAACTCAGCAAATTCTGATACAAAACTCAGCAAATTCTGAGTTTATGTACCAGTCGCGGTGCAGTGCATGATTTCGAGTTGTTCAAATGCAATTTAAACCAGATTCCTTCTGGGGTTTTTATCCTTGCAGATAAAGGCTATCAGGGGATTTATGCGTTGTATCCGAATAGCCTGTTGCCATTAAAAGCCAAAAGACACTGTAAATTGGATCCTGAACTCAAAATCTACAATCAGGAAATCAATAAAAGAAGAATAGGTATTGAACATGTATTTGGTAGCCTGAAAACCTTCAAAATCCTTGCTGAGCGTTATCGAAATAGAGGTAAAAGACTCGGTTTGAGATTCAATTTAATCGCTGGAATCTACAACTTGGAACTGAGCAAAAAATGATTTATGAAAGAGGTTTATTCAATATTCAACATTCAACATCGTTTGAATAATCTTTAGTGATCGTGGTTTAAATCTTGGGAGTAATTTGATTGCTCTCGATGGTGTTATTATAAAACCAGTGGAAAGTAGGGGGTGAAGACACGGATGAGTTGCTTTGAGGAAAATGGAAATTTGAAATACTTTCTTATGTTGATTTATTTGATGGGTGATTTTGTTTTGGATTTGGTGACTCCTTTTTTATTCTGTGTGTTTTTACTGGTTTTTATATTGCATTTAATGGGTAGGTGTAATTTAGAAATTAGAGGGGCGGAATATAGATAATAGAATGGTAAAAATAATTAAAATGATATGGATGTGGATTCTATTTGGCTTGTTTGTGAGTCTTAAACTAAAAAACTTTGTGAATTTAAACTTAAAAATAAGAAAAAACCCACCATTTTGAAGAATAAATAAACAGTCGAAGCGTTATTTCTAAAATAATGTGGAAAAGGGGTTGTGTCTGACCTGAAATGCTGTAGAATGCACATCCATCGGCGGTGATGTTGATTAAAACTTGTTGAGAAACAAGGATTTAGCCTGAGTGGTGTGAATCTGGAAGTCTTGGATGAGTTTAAAAATAATCAATAAAACCTGTTGACTTTTTAGAGATAGAGAGTAATATAGCCGACCTAGCTTGCTGCTGACGAAGTAGCAAGAAGATCATTAAGAGATTATGAAGAACAACTTGTGTGGATTTTTACCGGTTGATCGATCGAAATTATTTTCATTGATTGATGGTAGAAATTACTCGAAGTTTATTTGAGAAATATTTGTCAGAAAATTGATGAGCCAAGATTGGTAGCCATAAGCTACTACTGATTTTAAACTGAAGAGTTTGATCATGGCTCAGATTGAACGCTGGCGGCAGGCTTAACACATGCAAGTCGAGCGGGGAAAGGTAGCTTGCTACCTGACCTAGCGGCGGACGGGTGAGTAATGCTTAGGAATCTGCCTATTAGTGGGGGACAACATTTCGAAAGGAATGCTAATACCGCATACGCCCTACGGGGGAAAGCAGGGGATCTTCGGACCTT
>NZ_JABERM010000006.1:0-99332 GCF_013004295.1 Acinetobacter sp. ANC 5414 | reverse complement strand
AGAAGTGAAACCTCTTTGCGCTGATGGTAGTGTGGGGTTACCCATGTGAGAGTAAGTCATCGCCAGCTCATTCATTCTAAAATCCCCCTGACTCGTAGAGCAGGGGGATTTTTTTATGCCTATAAAAAAGCCAATGCATTTTATTTTAGTCGGATTTTGCTGAGCATCATATTAGATAAATATTTTTAGAATTTATTACGAGAAATTTCAAATAAATTTGATTAAAAAATAAACTAAAATAGGTCAAGACGCACTGAACATGAATGGCAATTTTTATACTCTTAAATTTTTATTATTACTTAGAATATATTAATAAAAATAAAACGATTAAAGTCAAAATTAATCAATTAGTCGAATATCACGGTAGTAAATAACGAACATTTCTTCATTTGTATATAAAATTAGTTATTTCAATACAATAAGATAGAATACATTTTATAAAGAAATACTCATATTCTTTAGTCTTATTGAGCATGTATTGTGTTGTCAGTATATTAACACATAAATGAAATTTAACTTAATAATCTTTATTAAGTATGGACAAGTACTCATGGGAGATGAGAACGATGACAACGGAAAAAATAGATGTAAATTCTGTAGTCGATAATGCGAAATTTACGCCTTTTCACTTCAATGTAGTTGCTTGGTGTTTACTCATTATCTTATTTGATGGCTATGATCTAGCAATTAATGGCGTGACTTTACCATTGCTGATGAATGATTGGGGCTTGAGTGCTGTTCAAGCAGGCATGTTAGCCAGTACGGCACTTGCGGGCATGATGTTTGGCGCAATGTTCTTTGGATCATTGGCGGACAAAATTGGTCGTAAAAAAGTGATCATGATTTGTATTGTACTGTTTAGCGGATTAACTTTTGCAGGTGGTTTTGCATCGAATCCGACTGAATTTGGTATTTTACGTTTCTTGGCGGGTCTAGGGATTGGCGGTGTGATGCCAAACCTTGTGGCTTTAACCTCTGAATATGCACCGCAAAAGATGCGTAGTACGCTGGTTACAACCATGTTTAGTGGTTATGCCGTGGGTGGCGTAATGGCTGCACTGTTGGGTTCATGGTTTACTCCAACTTATGGTTGGCAGGTAATGTTCTTTATTGCGGGCATTCCTTTATTTTTACTTCCGCTTATTTGGAAATTCTTACCTGAATCTTTAGCGTTTATGGTGAAGCAAAACAAACAGGAAAATGCACGTGCTATCGTGCGTCGTCTTGAGCCTTCACTTAAAGTTACAGAATCCACGATTTTTACTTTGCCACAAGAAAATGTGCCTGAAGCTGCAAACGTAGTGAGCTTGTTCCGTCGTGGACGTGCAACCAATACCTTATTGTTCTGGCTTGCATTCTTTACCTGTTTACTGACGATGTATGCGTTAAGCAGCTGGTTGCCTAAGTTGATGATGGCGGCTGGTTACTCGATGGATAACAGCTTGATGTTCATGATGGTGATGAATGTCGGTGCGGTAGTCGGTATTGTCGGCGGTGGTATCTTGGCAGATCGTTTCCACTTGAAACCAGTACTGATGTCTCTTGGGATTATGGGTGCGATTGTGATGAGCTTAATGGGCTTCCAATCGAATCAATTCCTTCTGTACATTTTGGTGTTCTTGGCAGGTGCAGCTTCAATTGGCTCGCAAATGCTTCTATATAGCTATGTTGCGCAATATTACCCGCTTGCTGTACGTTCGACGGGGATTGGTTGGTCTTCTGCGATTGGTCGTATGGGCGCGATTGTAGGTCCAATTTTAATTGGTGGCTTACTGGGTATGAACTTACCTGCGCACTTTAACTTTATGGCAGTTGGTTTACCGGTACTGATTACTGCGATTGCGGTTGCATTGATTATGAGTGAAGATGAATCTGAAAAGATTGGTTCAACTGAGCCAGCAGTTTCTAAAGCTTAAAAGATTAAGTTTGAAAAAGAAGCCTCCGAAAGGGGGCTTTTTTTATTTGTTAATATACTTATAATGAAAAAAATAATGAAATTAATAAGATATGAAATCTAGATCGAGATTAATGTTAGAAAAATCGATAGCTGCAATGCTGTCTGCTATCGAAATCTATAACAAACCAGATTTTAAATATCGAGAAGATACATTTGCAGTGTTATGTATCAATGCTTGGGAATTACTACTTAAAGCTCAAATTTTACATTTATCAAGTAATAAGCTGAATGCCATTTATAAGACTGAGTATAAAACCTTAAAAAGTGGAAAAAAATCTACATCATCAACGATTAAAAAAAATAGATCTGGTAATCCTATGTCAATTAATTTATTTGAAGCATATAAGATTATTACTAGTGAATTTGGATTAAAGATTGATAAGGTTGTATACGATAATTTGATAGCTCTAACAGAAATAAGAGACAATTCGATTCATTTTATAAATGACGACATCAATATAGCTATAAAGATACAAGAGTTGGGAACAGCGTCATTACAGAACTATTTACATTTAGTGAATGAGTGGTTTGGTAATGTATTAGCAAGGTACAATTTTTATTTAATGCCTATTTCTTTCTTTAGAGATTTTCAACATGCTCCTGGTATTGCACTAAACACTAATGAGAAAAATGTTCTAAATTACATAAAAAAATCTGAAGAAAAATATGATGAAAAGGATCTTGGAAATTATAATTTAACTCTTAGGATTGATCTTAAATTTCAAAAAGTTAAAAGTACTACAGGAATACCCGTTTCAATAACTAATGATCCAACGGCAACACTTGTACAACTGTCAGAAGAAGATATTAGTGATAAATATCCTTGGAACTATGATGTACTAAACACAAGATGTATTAAACGGTACTCTGATTTTAAAATAAATGGTAAATATCATGAAATCAGAAGAAAATTTGAGTCAGAGCAAAAATATGCATATCAAAGACTTTTGGATCCATCCAATCCTAATAGCTCTAAAAAGACATTTTATAATGCTAATATCTTAAAAGAATTTGATCAGTATTATGAAAAAAAATGAACCATAACTATCCTCAATAATTTTAAGTAAGTGTTATTTTAGTTGTTATCAAAGACCAGCAGATTTTAGGATAATTTATGAAACTCAACTCATTCTCTCCAATCCCCGAAGATGACGAAGAATTGCATCTTCCTGAACTTGTGTACTGGGCTTCACTTGGTGATCTTGAACAGGTGAGTGAAACCTTAAAGCAAGGCATTGACCCTAATTCTACCGATGATGAGGGTTATAGTGCTTTACAAGCAGCAGCTGAAAATGATCATTTGGAAGTTGTGAAGTTACTTGTCAGTAAAGGTGCTGATATTGATCATCGTAGTACATATACTGCATTGGAGCTTGCAGAAATGGCAGGAAATCAAGAAGTTGTTGCTTACCTAAAAAGCCTGGAAAGCCTACATTAATAATTTAATAAATTAATAAAAAAGCCCTAGATTGATAGGGCTTTTTTATATCAGTTGCTTCGGTATCACTTCGATCGTACTTCCTTCTCTCAAATTTTATTGCTGTTTTTACTTTGATAAAAATAGCGCTTCCTGATGTATTTAGAATATGAAACTTATCTGAATGAATATCTATCCCAATATAAACATTCTTTAATATTACCTAGGATTTAAGGGTGCATTTCAACGTATCCGTTCTTGTCATTTTAGGACTTTAGTCGGCAAACTCTGACAATCTTTCAATCAAATCATCTTTAGTCGGGTATAAAATTTTAAATTTTTAAGATATTGTTTTTTATAAATAAAATAAGTGTGAACTATAGTTCACAGCAAAATATGTAACAAAAAATCCTACTCTTAGCGTGTATTGTCCTGACATTTTATTCCAGATGGGATTTTACATACCTTCAAGGTATAGGTTTATGCCTTTCAAGTTGTGGACAAAATTCCACCAGAAACCCATTGTAGATTGAAATTATAAAGTCTCACAATTGGAGGTGAGTACTCATGACAGCAACAATAATGAATGTAAATGCTGTAGTAGATCAGGCCAAGTTCAAGTCATTTCACTTGAAACTTGTGCTTTGGTGTCTGTTTATTGTGTTATTTGACGGTTATGACTTAGCAATTAATGGCGTGGTTTTGCCCTTACTGATGCAAGAGTGGGGCATGAGTGCCGTGCAGGCAGGCATGTTGGCCAGTACCGCTTTGGCCGGCATGATGTTTGGCGCGATGGGCTTTGGCATGTTGGCAGATAAAATTGGCCGCAAAAAAGTGATTTTAATTTGCGTTTCAATGTTCAGCCTGTTTACTTTTTTAGGCGGATTTGCCACTAATCCCACAGAATTTGGAATATTACGCTTTGTTGCAGGTTTGGGCATTGGCGGTGTATTACCAAATTTAGTGGCTTTAACTGCAGAATATGCACCGCAACGTGTGCGCAGTACTTTAGTGACCACCATGTTCAGCGGCTATGCCATGGGCGGGATTATGGCAGCTTTGTGCGGAACATGGTTTACCGCAGACTATGGCTGGCAAATCATGTTCCAGATTGCGGTGATTCCTTTACTGTTTGTGCCATTGTTCTGGAAATTCCTGCCTGAATCTTTAATATTTCTGGTTAAAGCAAACAAACAAGATCAGGCGCGTAATTTTTTACAAAAAGTTGAGCCGACTGCGCAAGTATCTGCAAATACACAATTGGTTTTAGCTGCGACTGATCAAAGCGGAAGTACTTCAGTAAAAGAATTGTTCACTGAAAATCGTGCTGTAGGAACATTCCTGTTTTGGCTTGCATTCTTTATGTGCTTATTAATGCTTTATGCATTAGGCAGCTGGTTGCCAAAATTGATGATGGCAGCAGGTTATTCTTTAGGCAGCAGCTTAATGTTCTTACTGGCATTGAATATTGGAGCAGTGATTGGAACAATCAGTGGAGGGGTTTTAGCTGACCGCTTTGACTTTAAACGCGTTCTGATTGGTATGTTAACTGTAGGCGTACTTTCTTTAGTTGGATTAGGCTTCAATTCTCCACAGCCTGTTATTTATTTACTGGTGAGTCTGGCAGGTGCATCCTCAATTGGTAGCAGTATTTTGCTATACAGTTATGTTGCACAGTATTATCCGGTTGCAGTCCGTTCAACGGGTATTGGCTGGGCATCAGCAGTGGGCCGTACTGGGGCGATTGTAGGTCCAATCGTGATCGGCATGCTTTTGGGCATGGAACTGCCGCATAAATGGAATTTTATCGCTGTGGCTATTCCTGGAATTATTGGTGCACTTGCCATATTCTTTATCCGTCCAGCAAAATCGGCTGAAATTAAAGCTGAAGCAAAAGTTGTGGCATCTGCACGAGCTATACGTTCTTAAAGCAGTTCATCTACATAAGATAGATTTTTGTAAAACTTAAGCCTCCTTCGGGAGGCTTTTTTTCTGTATGAGATGAATTTGAGGCATGAAAAAAGCCCCATCATCCTGATAGGGCTTCTTCGTATTGGTGACTTAGGGGTATAACTCCTGTCGTACCTCACATCCTGATGCTCAAACTGATTATTATTGTTTTTAGTTTGGGAAACTTCCTGTTTCCTGATGAGTTAAATATAGGGTGAATCAAACGGCTTGAACAGCTGGCGTTTTCTGCAGTTCATGTAAGCTAAAGCGTACAACACTGCTTTAGAAATGCGCTTCTAGACCAATATAAGGTCCTTTAAATTTCAATTTCGCTTCCTGATTTGAACCTTCTTCCAGTTGAATATCCAAAATGCGATAACCGGCTTTAGCACCGACATCGACCAGTACCGTATCCACAAAATTATATTTGAGTTCTAGCTGAGCGTCGGTCACTTGTGTATCGGTTAACTTGGCAAAACTGGCTTCTGCTTTGGCACTCAAACCTGTAAAGGGCAGTTTTACCCCTGCTTCTGCATAGAGCATCGGTAAAGTTTCACTGACTTCAGTATTTTGGGTAAAGTTCTGCTGGAGATCTCCATCCAGTAATTTGGCACCGAAGCCCACATCGGCAGACACGACATTATCGAGTATTTCGTAATACAGAATAAAGTCTGAATAATCGAGATCGACCTGATGGCTTTTCACCCCTGCAAAACTCTGATCACTTTCAGCCTGTAGATTGCTATGTTTAATTTTTGCATTGGGCAAAAAGGGTACCGGGTGTTCTACGGCAACGGAAAATGACACGCTGTGATCATCTTCAAGTTGTGGTTGTGGAACTGCTGATGCTGGATTGCTTAAATCTGCACTGTAGTTCCAGTAATCAATGCTGGCTTTAACACCAATGAAATCGGCTTGTGCAGAGTTGAATGTACCAAGTCCAAGGATGAAGCAAAATAATTTGAGTGATTGCATGGATATCCTGAATATCTGATCTGTTATTTTTAGAAAATAATTTTGTTACTTAAATATAGTGAACTGCTGCCCAACTCAGCGCATCATATAGTGAATCAAAAAAAATTGCATTGTTGTTATTTCTAGAAAATGAAAGGAAAATTTTTACATGTTAGATAAAGCTGTAAAAGTGATTGATTATCCTCTGTATGTTGCAGGTAAAGCGGTTAAAACCGAGCAATGGCTTGAAGTAGAACATAAATATACGCATGAAGTTTATGCACGGGTCGCTTTGGCCAGTGAAAAAACCATCGAAAAAGCCATTCAATCCGCAGTAAAAGCGGAAAAAGAAATGGCAGCTTTGGAACCTTTTCAAAAACAAAAAATCTTGCTGCATTGTGTGAAACGCTTTAATGAAATGCGAGCGGAGTTGACAGAAATTCTGATTGCAGAAGGCGGAAAACCACGCAAGGCAGCTGCTGCTGAAGTGGAACGCTTAATTAATACCTTTCAAATTTCGGCCGATGCGGTCACCCAACTGGATGATGGACGCATGATTCCTTTGGCTGTGACAGCAGCCGCATCGGGTTATCAAGGCATGATGAAATATGCACCGGTTGGCGCAGTTTCATTAATTAGTCCGTTTAATTTTCCATTGAATTTAACCGCGCATAAAATTGCGCCTGCAATTGCTGCGGGTTGCCCATTTGTGCTTAAACCGGCGAGTTTAACCCCTATTTCAGCGTTGAAAATTGCCGAAGTTCTTGCTGAAACAGATTTACCCAAAGGTGCATTTTCGATTTTACCTTGTCCACGTGAACATGCCGATGTACTGGTCACCGATGACCGTTTCAAACTGCTGAGCTTTACCGGTTCCGATGTGGTCGGCTGGGATATGAAGGCACGTGCCGGGCGGAAGAAAGTCATTTTGGAGCTGGGGGGGAATGCTGCAGTCATGATTGAAGCGGATACTGAAATTACTGATGCTTTGGTGGATCGCTTGATTGGTGGTGCCTATAATCATGCCGGGCAGGTGTGCATTAGTGTGCAACGCATTTTAGTGCATGCAGATGTCTATGCCGAACTGAAGAAAAAACTGGTCGCCAAACTGAAAAAAATCAAAGCCGCTGATCCTGAGCTGGATAGCACGCTGGTCGGTCCGATGATTAAGGAATCTGAAGCGATCCGTCTGAAAAAATGGGTCGATAAGGCCATGAAAAAAGGCGCAAAACTGCTTGTCGGTGGTGAGCTGAACGGGGTGATGTTTGAACCGACTTTGCTTGAAAATGTCGATGCCTCTTTAGAAGTGTATAAAGATGAAGTGTTTGGACCAGTCGCGATTATTGAGAAATATAAAAGCTTTGAACAAGGCATAGACCGAATCAATAGCAGCCGCTTCGGTTTACAAGCAGGGGTGTATACCCAGAATCTGAATAAAATGCTCTATGCCTGGGATCATTTGCATGTCGGTGGCGTGATTATTAATGACATTCCCTCTTTCCGGGTCGATAACATGCCGTATGGCGGTGTAAAAGACTCCGGTCTGGGACGTGAAGGCGTGCAATATGCGATTCGTGATATGCAGGAAGAGCGTATTTTAGCGATTAAAAGATAAAAAAATTCAGGCAATCAGTGTATTGAAATACGCTGATTGCCATTGATTTAAGCAAAATAAAAAATCAGGTCACACTTTAAAAAAAGTGCGCGGACTTAAAAATGGGTTAAATCAGCCATATTTTGATCAATTCATAATTTATAGATTATAAAATTAAATAATCTCCGCAAAAACTACAGAAAAAGGCCCAAAAAGTGGGTATTGTTCAAGCATTGAAAGGCAAAAAGAAGCAAAAGACTTTAAGCAAGATTTTGTGATGACTGCCTGTTTGCAATTTAGGACAGAATGCTCAAAAGGCGTAGAACTAACTTCAGACATAAAAAGATTAATTTTTTGAATGGTACTTTTTTTGCTCGCGAGATAACCCAACAACAAGCAGCAGCGAAAGATGCCTAAGGTTGAGGTGTTTTATGACAGATACTCGTGAAAACTGGACGTCACGATCGGGCTTTATTATTGCCGCGGTTGGATCGGCTGTTGGTTTAGGTAATATTTGGCGCTTTCCCTACATTGCTTATGAAAATGGCGGTGGCGCGTTCCTAATTCCATATCTGATTGCGATTTTTGCAGCAGGTTTACCTTTATTATTTTTAGATTATGCAGTCGGACACAAGTTCCGCAAAGCACCGCCGATGGCCTATAAAAAACTCATGAATGCAGAATCTCTGGGTTGGTGGCAGGTGATGGTGACCCTGATCATCGGCATTTATTATGCCAGCGTATTGTCCTGGGCCGGCAGCTATATGTTCTATTCCTTTGGACAGCAGTGGGGAACAGATACTCAGGGCTTCTTCTTCAACAGCTACCTTCAAAATGGTGAGAGCCTGACTTTCGGTTTTGTACCTGTACTGTTCTTTGGTCTGGTAGTCGTTTGGGCGGTGGTCATGCTGATTCTTTACGGTGGGGTACGCCGTGGGGTGGAACTGGCGAATAAAATCTTTATGCCATTGCTGGTGATTTTATTCACGATCCTGGTGATTCAGGCGGTACGTTTACCCGGTGCCGTTGATGGTTTAAATGCCTTCTTTACCCCGAACTGGGACGCCATGACCAATTATAAAGTCTGGCTGGCAGCTTTTGGTCACATCTTCTTCTCACTATCGGTGGGCTTCGGGATTATGTTGACTTATTCTTCTTATTTGAAACGCAAAACCAACCTGACTGGTTCAGGCATCGTGGTGGCATTGGCTAACTCGTCTTTTGAAATTCTGGCGGGTATTGGTGTCTTTGCAGCGCTTGGTTTTATGGCGTTCAGCTCAGGTGCCAAAGTTGAAGATGTAGTGTCCGGTGGTATCGGTCTGGCCTTTATTGCCTTCCCGAAAATCATTTCCAGTTTAGGCTCAGGCGGTGACCTGTTCGGCTTCCTGTTCTTTGGTTCATTGACGGTAGCGGGTATTACCTCCATGGTGAGCATCCTGCAAGTTCCGATTGCGGCGTTCCAGGACAAACTGGGCTGGTCAAAGAACAAGTCAGTGACGATTATTGCTGGTGGTTCAGCAGTGATTTCTACCCTAATGTTCTCGACACATAGTGCGATTACCTTTGTCGATATCATCGACTACTTTGCCAATAACATCGGTATTGTCGGTGGTGGTCTGTTATCGATTATTTTATTGTCCTGGTTCCGCCGTCCATTGATGAAACAGCTAGAAATACATGTGAACGAGTTTTCTAGTGTGAAACTTGGTGCCAGCTGGAAGTTCATGCTGACCGTGATCACGCCGTTGTCTTTATTATTGGCATTGGGTTTAACCCTGAAATCAATCATGGCAGAAGGCTATGGTGATTATCCCGCAAGTACGCTGTGGGTGATCGGTGGGGGCACCATTGCATTCTTTATTCTGGGCGCCGTTCTATTAAGCCTAGTTAAAGATCGTCATAGTTAGGAGAAGGAATATGAATACATCTGCATTGATCATGATGATTTTCTCCATTGTTTTATTATGGGGTGGTCTGGTACTGTCTGTAATTCATCTGGCAAAAAATCCAGAAGAACCAGAAGACTAACAATCTTCAAATAAACTGATTATTGTTGTAAACGAAAGTCATTATCATTTATGATGATGGCTTTTTTGTTTCTGAAATGGAGCATGGCATCCTTAGCTCTTAGTTTAGTGCTCTTTAATTTGTCTTTTAAAAACCATAGAGTTAAAAAACATAGACACAAAAAAGGTAGCTCAAAAGCCACCTTTTTGATTTGCATCTCGGTTATGTCATTATGCAGTTTTCTGGATACGACAATAGAAGAAACCATCGCCATGACCCACTTGTGGTAGTAATTGGCGACCGTGAATTTGTTCAATTCCCCAGTCAGCATCAATTTTTTGTTCTTGCGCATCGGCATGATTAGCAAAGAAATCCACCATTTGCTGTTCATTTTCAGCTTTTAAAATCGAGCAGGTGATGTACAGCAAGGTGCCACCGATTTTCAGCTGTTGCCACATATTTTCAAGAATCTGCTTTTGCAACTGAACAGTTTTGGCAATATCACCCGACTGACGCAATAAACGAATGTCTGGGTGGCGACGGATTACCCCAATCGCTGAACAAGGTGCGTCCAGTACGATGCAGTCTGCAAGCTCAGGCGCAGTCCATGTCACTGCATCTGCCGTGATAATTTCCACGTGTTTGCCATCGAGAACCAGGCGCTCCAAGTTTTCAGACACACGTTTTAAGCGTTTTTCGTCTTGGTCGAGTGCAATCAGTTTTTTCGGCTGATATTTCTCTAAAAGATGCGCCGTCTTACCACCGGGTGCTGCACAGGCATCAATCACAAATTTACCATCAAGATTAGGCACTAAGGTTGCGCAAAGCTGAGCGTGTTCATCTTGTACCGAAAAACCGCCGGCTTCAAAACCTGGCAGGCTAGGCACATGAATACTTTCATCCAGTACAATACCAACATCCGAAAGTTCACAACGATGTGCATCGATGCCTTCATCTTCCAGAATGTCGAGATATTCTTCACGGCTGACTTGGCGAGTATTGACACGTAAAGTCAGTGGTGCAACCTGTTTAAGCTCATAGCTAATTTCAGCCAGTTGCTCGCCCCAGTCCTTTTTCAAGCGTTTTGATAACCAGCTTGGCAAATTCGATGCCTGTTCCAAGACATCGTAGAACTGTTCAGTTTCACGCGTTGCACGGCGTAAAATGGCATTCACCACACCACTTAAACTTTCCATGCCCAGTTGTTTACTGGCTTCTACCGTTTCAGAAATCGCAGCATGTGCAGCCACACGGGTACATAGCAATTGATATAAACCAACATATAAACAGGTTTCAACCACTGCATTTTGAAGCGGTACAGAAAGGAGGGGTAAAGTCACCTGTTTCAATGCATGCCACTGGCGTAGACAGCCAAGAACCAGTTCGTGATACAACGCGCGGTCTTTATCTGACACGATATTCATGTGTTGATTTAACACTGATGCCAGTGATTGACCATTTTGGACAGCCAATAACGTTTTAACAACCTGAGCACGTAAGTTTAAAGTCTTACCAGAGGCGTGGGGAGATTGTCTCATTATAAAATTTGTCCGATATTCAGTTTTTGAGTTTGTAAAATTTGTACGGCATTCAGCGGTTTGCCACCTGGCCATTGTAAAGCAGTTAGCGTGATTACAGTGTTATTTGCACAGGCAACATGTACACCATGTTTATCAATCGCAATGATTTCACCCACTTGGGAATTTTCTGCAGTGGCATTTGATAACTTGGAATTCCATACGCGTAAGTTGTTTTGCTCATCAAGTACGATAAATGCCACGGGCCAAGGATTGAAGGCACGAATATTACGGTCGATTTGTACTGCATCGATTGACCAGTCAATTTGAGCTTCAGCTTTTGACAATTTGTGCGCATAGACAGTCAATGCTTCGTCTTGAACTTCACGCGTTTCTAAATAGTGTTGCAGTTTTTCTTCTGACTCTAAAACAGCGGCAATTGCAGTCGCACCTTGAATGGCCAATTTATCATGCAAAGTGGCTGAAGTATCTGTCGCTTCAATTGGGCAGATGGTTTTATACATCATGTCACCGGTATCCAGACCTGCGGCCATTTTCATAATGGTCACGCCTGTTTCGCGATCACCTGTGGCAATGGCACGTTGAATCGGTGCTGCACCGCGCCAGCGTGGCAATAAAGAGCCATGAATATTAAGACAGCCATATTTAGGCGTGTCTAAAACCACTTGTGGCAAGATCAAGCCATACGCTGCCACCACCATAATATCAGCGCCCAAGGCAGCCAATTGTTGTTGCGCAGCCAGACCTTCTTCAGTCGATGATTTGAAATGGAGCGGTTGATAAACCGGAATGTTGTGTTCTAAAGCCAATTGTTTGACTGCGGATGCGTGAAGTTTTTGCCCGCGACCTGCTTTGCGGTCAGGTTGGGTATAAACAGCCACAATTTCATGGTCGGTTTTTAACAGCGCGTCTAAAGCGACAGCTGCAAATTCTGGGGTACCCGCAAAGATGATTTTCACACATGAAATTCCAAATAAACTTAACTTATTATAAGGCAAAACCAGAGCGAGACCTAAGGTCGTGTACATGAACTCACAAGCTACTGAAACTAGGATACTTATCGAAGATTTTTGAAGCTGGATCTTTATTTAAGATGGGGCAGTAATAAAATAAAGTAATGCAAAATTAAAAAATTATTCATGAAAGTTTTGTATTTAATTCAGTGTTATGGCGTTATATTAGCTTTCAGCATCAGTTTATTTTATATAAATCGTCGAAAGATCCATAGATTTCTCTCATAAAAGATCATGCTTATGAGGCTTTGCTTAACCGCAAGCTGTAGTAAGATAGGTCTATATTTCGACTGATTTAGCGTTATACATCAGTATCATTCAGCCAGAGTGAATCCTAGAATTCATTTCGAGCACAAACTTTGTTGGAAATACACAATGCCTGACTATCGTTCAAAAACATCGACACACGGAAGAAATATGGCTGGCGCACGTGGCTTATGGCGTGCAACCGGCATGAAAGATGAAGATTTTGGTAAACCGATTATTGCGGTGGTCAACTCTTTCACTCAGTTTGTACCGGGTCATGTGCATCTGAAAGATTTAGGTCAACTCGTGGCACGTCAAATTGAAGCGTCAGGCGGTGTAGCCAAAGAATTCAATACCATTGCGGTGGATGATGGGATCGCCATGGGTCATGACGGCATGCTGTATTCATTGCCTTCACGTGACCTGATTGCGGACTCAGTGGAATATATGGTCAGCGCGCATTGTGCCGATGCCATGGTATGTATCTCCAACTGTGACAAAATCACCCCGGGAATGTTGATGGCAGCAATGCGCCTGAACATTCCAGTGGTATTCGTTTCTGGCGGTCCAATGGAAGCTGGTAAAGTCAAAATTCGAGGCAATGAAAAAGCCATCGATTTGATTGACGCAATGATTGTTGCCGCAGATGACAGCTTTAGCGACGAAGAAGTTGCAGAATACGAACGTTCGGCATGTCCAACTTGTGGTTCATGTTCAGGCATGTTCACTGCCAACTCAATGAACTGTTTGACTGAAGCTTTAGGTTTATCTTTACCGGGTAATGGTTCAACACTTGCAACCCACGCCAACCGTAAAAAGCTTTTTGAGCGTGCCGGTCAACTGATTGTTGAGATTACTAAACGTCATTATGAACAAGACGATTACAGCGTTCTTCCACGTTCAATTGCCACCAAAGCATCGTATGAAAATGCCATGACTTTAGATATTGCGATGGGTGGTTCAACCAATACCGTACTTCACTTGTTGGCTGCTGCAAATGAAGCTGGCGTTGACTTTACTATGGATGACATCGATCGTTTATCACGTAAAGTGCCGGTACTATGTAAAGTAGCGCCTGCAAAACAAGACGTGCATATGGAAGACGTGCATCGTGCCGGCGGCATTATGTCGATTCTTGGCGAGCTTGACCGTGCTGGTCTGTTAGTCACCGATGTTCCAACTGTTCATGAAAAAACGCTCAAAGACGCTTTGGATAAATGGGACATCATCCGTACCGAAGATCCGGAAGTGTATCAATTCTTCCGTTCAGCACCGGGTGGCGTACCGACTCAAACTGCATTCTCGCAAGATCGCTACTATCAAACTTTAGATGGCAACCGTGAAACGGGTGTGATCCGTAATGCAGAACACGCCTTCTCGAAAGATGGTGGTTTAGCTGTGCTTTACGGCAACATCGCGCTGGATGGCTGTATCGTAAAAACTGCCGGTGTAGATGAATCTATTTTGAAATTCAACGGTACAGCACGTGTCTTTGAAAGTCAGGATGCCGCAGTAGATGCAGTATTAGGTGGTGTAGTTAAAGCTGGTGATGTAGTTGTCATCCGTTACGAAGGTCCACGTGGTGGTCCTGGTATGCAGGAAATGCTGTATCCAACCAGTTACCTAAAATCGAAAGGTTTAGGTAAAGAATGTGCCTTATTGACTGATGGTCGTTTCTCTGGTGGTTCATCGGGTCTATCTATTGGTCACGTTTCTCCTGAAGCGGCTGAAGGCGGTGCGATTGGTCTGGTTGAAGATGGTGACCTGATCGAAATTGATATTCCAAATCGTACTATTCACTTGGCAGTAGATGAAGCAACCATGGCTGCGCGTCGTGAAGTACAAGAAGCGAAAGGCTGGCATCCAGTTGAAGAACGTCCACGTAAAATTTCGAAAGCATTGAAAGCGTATGCGATGCATACCACAAGTGCGGCGAAAGGCGCGGTACGTGAAATCTAATTTGTAATTCCTTTTACAGATCGAAAAAAGCACTCCAGATGGGGTGCTTTTTTATTGACCATTGAAAATAGTACGGTCGCATTTTACTTTGTGATCTTGCAATGGTATTGCGTAGACGAGATTTTACTTTTGGCGGCGCAAAAGTAACAAAACGCCTTTATTTTCCTGATGCAGCATCCTGAACAAGTTTAAAGCACTGCTTTTAAACGTAGTGCAAGACAGGAAAACAGCGACATCCATGTCGCTTCATCATGTGATCTGGTTGGAGTTGAAAAGCATTAAATAGGATAATGTGATAACACAGAGTTTCACTTTTATGTGCTGCCTGCCTTCTATACAATGATCTTAGAATAAATTGCTATAGACTGAAGCTTAAAATCGGTCATCGCCAAGGAATAAAATAATGAGTAAAGAAAATATCCGCGAGCATTCAGCACCGGTGTATGAAGGTATTGAAAATGCACCGGCACGTTCCATGATGCGTGCCACAGGTTTTAAAGATGCAGACTTTACCCGTCCATTTATTGGTATTGCCTCAACCTGGGCCAATGTCACGCCATGTAATATGCATATTGATGGGCTGGCACGTGAAGTGGAAAAAGGCGTCAATGCTGCAAATGGCAAGGGGATTATCTTTAACACCATTACTATTTCTGACGGTATCTCCAATGGTACTGAAGGCATGAAATACTCACTGGTTTCTCGTGAAATTATTGCCGATTCGATCGAAGCTGTTGTCGGCTGTCAGGCATATGATGGTGTAATTGCGATTGGTGGCTGTGACAAAAACATGCCGGGTTGCATCATGGGACTGGCTCGCTTAAATCGTCCGGGTTTGTTCATTTACGGTGGAACGATTAAACCGGGCGCGGGTCATACCGACATGATCTCTGTATTTGAAGCGGTCGGTCAGCATGCCAAAGGCGAGATCAACGAAATTCAAGTCAAACAGATTGAAGAAGTGGCACTGCCTGGTCCGGGCTCTTGTGGCGGGATGTACACCGCAAACTCAATGGCGTCCGCGATTGAAGCACTTGGCATGAGCTTACCCGGTTCATCTGCACAGGAAGCTGTTTCAGAAGAGAAGAAAATTGACTGTCTGCGTGCCGGTGAAGCGGTGATGAACTTACTGCGTCTGGACATCAAGCCTCGTGACATCATGACTAAAGCGGCATTTGAAAACTCCATTAAAGTGCTGATTGCTCTTGGTGGATCGACTAATGGGGTGCTGCATTTATTGGCCATGGCCCATACTGCAGGGGTGGAACTGTCACTGGATGATTTCGTGCGTATCGGTAAGGATATTCCAGTGGTAGCAGATGTGCGTCCATCAGGGAAATACTTGATGTCTGAACTGATCGCGATTGGCGGTATTCAGCCTTTAATGAAACGTATGCTCAATGCCGGTATGCTCGATGGTTCCTGCTTAACCGTGACTGGTAAAACCTTGGCTGAAAACCTGGCGGATGTTGAAGATTATCCTGAAGGTCAGCAAATCATCCTGCCATTTGATGCACCGATCAAAAAAGACTCTCACTTAGTAGTCTTAAAAGGCAACTTGTCACCAACCGGTGCTGTGGCAAAAATCACCGGTAAAGAAGGTCTGTATTTCGAAGGTCCAGCACGCGTGTTTGAAGGTGAAATTGGCGCCATGCGCGGGATCTTGGATGGTGAAGTACAAGAAGGTGAAGTGGTGGTGATTCGTGGTGAAGGTCCTAAAGGTGGACCGGGTATGCCAGAAATGCTCAAACCCACCTCAGCCATTATTGGTAAAGGTTTAGGGAAATCAGTCGCACTACTCACAGATGGCCGTTTCTCTGGTGGTAGCCATGGTTTTGTGATTGGTCATGTGACCCCGGAAGCCTATGAAGGCGGCCCGATTGGTTTGGTCAAAAATGGCGACAAAATTTCCATTAATGCTGAAACCCGAGAAATGACCTTGCATATTTCCGATGAAGAAATGGCAGCACGTCAAGCGGCTTGGGTGAAACCAAAACCCAATTACACCTACGGTGCTTTGGCGAAGTTTGCTAAATTGACCACCGGGGCTGAAAAAGGGGCAGTTACGGATTTAAATTTAGATGTATAATTGATCATTCCCTAACAAATTGTTATAAACCCTTGTAGCACTACAAGGGTTTTTTTTCGAGGCTTATCTCATGTCACTGTTGCGCCGTTGGTTTGATCCACTTCGATCGCGTTGGTTTTACCAAAAGCCGATTCGTAAAGTGGTGTTATCTACGGAACAGGGTTTAAGTATCCATTTACGTCTGGATGATGTGTACAGTTATTTGGCTGTACAGCAGTTACCTGAGCTTGAAGAAATTTTGAGTGATGAACTCAAACCTTTAAAAGTCATTATTTCCAGTCGAACGGCAGAACCCCCCAATAATATGTCTGCAATTGAGTGGCAAAATTACTGCTTAAACGATGCCAAAATCCTATCTAAACAGCATCGCTTTAGTTTCCATGAAACCCCCGAACAACCGCCCCTTGATGCCATAAAACAAGCAGAAACCATCCTTCGCAATACCCCATTACGCGGTCAAGATTTTCTCTATTTACTCGAAGATGTATTCCACATGCTGTGGCAAAAACAGTATGGAAAATTACGTACATTGCATGCCATGGCCAGCCGCCATCATAGCGCTCAAGAGTTTCCAGAACGTATTTTTAACGATGACGAAGTTCTTGCCAGCTATTTTGAGTTTGGCGAGCGTAAATACCATGCAGTTGATGATTTACTTCGCCTGATGCGCCGTTTAAAACAACAAAAATTGCTGACCGGAAATCCCATCTTTCTGATTAATCATATTGACTGGTGTGAACATTTAATTAGTGATGCTGAAGAACTGAATGAAATTCAGGCACTAGACCCTGAACTGGATTTGTATATTGCGCTTGAAGATCCAATCTCCTGGTTGTTGTTGGCCTATATTAAAGAAGAACTGGCCAACTTTTATAATATTCACCTGAATGTCTATCCGCTTTCTTATCATGGACGCGATCTATTTGACTGGGGGCTGGCGACGCGTCTTTCAAAACGCACAGAAGTGACCTTTACCCCGTTTTGCCGTCCCACACAGCAAGCCACTTTTGAGATGGCGAAACTATTTTATAGTGTGCCTGAAGAGCAGCGTGTTGAAGCGATGTATCGCATTTTGCAGGCGGTATGGACCCAAGGCAAGGACATGTCGTTTAAATCACATTTCGATCAGATGCAGCGTGATTTAGAGATCGATGAATTAACTAGTAAAGATATCACTGCCAAACTGAAAGAAAATGACATACTCTGTGAAATGAAATCACAGCCTGATTTTCCAGTACTTGAACTTCGCATTGATGGTCAAAGTTATGTGTTTAATAGCTTGTATCGGGTCTGGATGATTGAAAGTATTTTTAGTAATGTTTTAGAAGACCAATATAAAAGTGAAAATGATGATAGAAAAGATGAAGAAAGAAAAATGTGAGTCTTTAGAACAAGTCCGTGAAAAGATTGATGCCATTGATACTGCACTGATTGAAATGATTGCAACACGTCAATTTTATGTTGACCAATCGGTACGCTTTAAACGTACTGTGCAGGATGTGCAGTCACCGGAACGGGTTGAGCAGGTAATTAACAAAGTGCGTGCACAAGCGGTTGAATTGGGAAGCGATCCGGATTTGGTTGAACACTTATATAGAGAAATGATTCAGCGTTTTATTCAACGCGAATTGAA
Source organism: Acinetobacter sp. ANC 5414 (assembly GCF_013004295.1). Lineage (NCBI taxonomy): Bacteria > Pseudomonadati > Pseudomonadota > Gammaproteobacteria > Moraxellales > Moraxellaceae > Acinetobacter > Acinetobacter sp. ANC 5414. The sequence goes on along the minus strand of NZ_JABERM010000006.1, from coordinate 80,975 downwards.
AGAGATTAGACCCTAATTTAATGGAGTTTAATGCCTAACATGCTATAAAAAAGACACCTTAAAAGGTGTCTACTCGAACTGTGCTGCCTATCTATTACACAAGTCGGTAATAGGTATAGTTCACCTGATCATTCTTGTAAACTGCATGACTGTTTTGGCGGAAATCAGAAACCCATTGGCGGCCTGTATAGGCAGCAATATGACCATAAACATGCTTTTGGGTTCTATGAATAATATAAATATCGCCTTCTTTAGGATTATTAAAAGAGGGATTAATTTTTTTATAGCCAATCGTCTGGAGAGTATTTCCCCAATCTGCAGCTGCCACCGGATGGTTCACAATTTTGGCACCTGCTGACTGTAGTGCAATACGAATGCTTCGTGCACATTTTTTAGTACTGGTGGCTGACGACATACTATGTAACTTTTGCGTGAATTTACGCACATCAAGATAGGGGATACCTGTATTCTTCTGTGGATTTTTGGCTCTTAAACCTGCTTGATTATCTTGATATTTCTGGGAGATCACTGCAGTGTTCTGGTTTGCAGCATTAATCATATTGCTATGATGTGCATCATAAATCATTCTTAAATCTCTACCTTATCTTCAATTGCTTTTAGAAAAAAATAGACAGCATTTTTCAGAACTGAAATACCAATATTTTTTCCTTAAAGTTATTTAAATGCTATGTTATTACATAGCGTCTCCTCATCGGAAGTGCGTACTTTAAACAGTTTGTGATCAAAAATCCACCCGATTTGTGACTCAACAAAGCAGATGTGAGGGGGTAAGCACCCTAAAATTGAAGATATAAAAACGAAAAGAGGGGAAGGGATAATTTATAAATCAGATATTTAAGGACAACTTACAAATATGTTATTTGTTAGATGAATTTTTATGTAATTATGCAATTAAATGATCAGTTGTTAATCAATTCTTAACATTTTGTCATATTTATAGTGCATATTTTTAACATTGCAGTATCAAAAAAGTCCAGACGCATGTGCGGTGTCATCTAAGTGAAATTCACTTCATCATACTAAAATTTTCTGAGCATCCGACATAAAAAAAGCAGCCTTGCGGCTGCCTAAAAATGTGTATTTATATTTATGATTTATCGCCCAAGCTAAAGAACCAGTTGAGGATCAGTGCTGCAAATGTAGCGGTACCAATACCGCCTAGGTTAAAGCTACCGAATTGCAGCGCAAAGTCACCTGTCCCTAAAATAATGGTCACCGCAGCCACCATCAGGTTTTTGTTTTTAGAGAAATCGACCTTGTTTTCAATCCAGATTTTCGCACCGGCAATGGTGATTAAACCGAATACCACAATAGAGGCACCAGTTAAAATTGCAGTCGGAATAGTATGAATAATCGCACCAAACTTAGGAGATAAACCTAAGAACACTGCAAATACACCGGCAAATACAAAGATGATGGTTGAATAGACACGCGTCACCGCCATTACACCAATGTTTTCACCATACGTGGTCATGCCTGGAGCGCCGACACCACCCGATAACGTCGTCGCAATGCCATCTGCCACAAAGGCTTTACCAATATGCGGATCCAGGTTTTCACCGGTCATGGCGCCGACTGCTTTAATATGACCCAGGTTTTCAGCCACTAAAATCAAGGCAATTGGAGCAATGATCAGCATGGCATTGAAGTCAAAGACCGGAGAGTGGAATGTTGGTACACCAAACCAGGCTGCCTGTTGAATCGGAGCGAAGTTAATTGCTGTGCCGTAACCCATGACATTGGAAACAATATAATAAGTCAGGTAAGCCAGCAATAAACCGATCAGTAACAACAGACGTTGCAACAAGCCTTTGGTGAATACCGCAATTGAACCCATACACATTACGGTTACCAGCGACATCCACATGTTAAAGTTATTGCCCGCCACACCTTTTACCGTAACCGGAGCAAGGTTTAAACCAATGATCATGACTACAGCACCGGTGACTACCGGAGGCATCAGTTTTTCAATCCAGTTGGTGCCGGTTGCCATCACAATAAAACCAACAATGGCATATAACACACCACAGGCCATAATGCCGCCCGCGGCTAAAGCGAGATTGGCATTGGGTGCACCTGTACCTGAAGCGGCATAACCCGTTGCGGCAATCACTACTCCAATAAAGGCAAAACTTGAACCTAAATAACTCGGTACACGCCCCCCTGTAATCAAGAAAAACAGAATGGTACAAATCCCTGACATTAAAATCGCCAGATTGGGATCAAAACCCATCAAAAAAGGGGCAAGAACCGTTGCACCAAACATGGCGAAAGCATGTTGCACACCTAAGACCACACTTTGAGCGGGAGGGAGATACTCATTGGTACCGACTGGACGTGCATCGATTTGACCTGAATAAGGACGCCATTTGGGAAACCAGCTGGACATAAAATGAGCACTCAAAAGATAAATTGTGCACATCATACTCTTGTTTTTTAGAAGATTTAATCTCTTTAACAATATTTTTGTTCAAATTAATATACTGACTTTTCTTATTTTTTTACCAGATGGTAAAAGTTTTATTATTGGAAAATTAATGCTAAATCAGCGCATTAATAGAGTAATAGAGCCAGTCCATTATTCATAACTAATACTTATTTTACTTATAAACAATATGATATTTCCTGCTAATTGCTGAGCAATAAAAAAGCACATCCTAAAGATGTGCTTTGCTGTGCAGATGAAATGCTTAACCGGTATTACGTAAACCTGCGGCAATTCCGGCAATACTGACCATCAAAGCATGATCGACCGGGGTATGTTCAGCCTGACATTCCGCTAAATAGCGACGACGACGTTTCATCAACTCGGCCTGTAATAAATGTAGCGGTAGTAAATACGGTTTACGTACTTTCATGGATTGATCCAGTACCTCGTTACTGCTGAGCAGTTGCGATTCACCTTTTAAAGCCAACAAAGTTTGTACCGCATCTTTTAAACGTTGACGCAATTGTTCGCCCAATATTTTTAAATCTTCATCATCGGTTAAATGCGATTCGTAATATAAGGCCACATGGCTGTCGGCTTTAGACAACACCATTTCCAGCATATCAATCAGGGTCTGGAAATAAGGCCATTGCTGCAACATTTCATCCAGCAGGTCTTTTTGACCCTGATCAATCACCTGATTAATCGCGGCGCCTGTACCTAACCACGCAGGCAGCATCAAGCGAATTTGGGTCCAAGCGAATACCCAGGGAATCGCACGTAAGGATTCAATGCCACCGCTGACTTTACGTTTCGCAGGGCGTGAACCTAAAGGCAACATTTGCAGTTCAAGCTCTGGGGTAACGGTACGCAGATATTTCACAAAATGTGGATTTTCGCGCACTGTTTCACGATAGACCTGTACCGACAAATCGGTCATGCTGTGCATCAACTGACGCCATTCCTCTTTCGGCACCGGTGGTGGCAACAAGGTTGCTTCCAGCGTTGCTGCGGTATAAATCTCTAAATTTTGCAGCGCAATGCCTTCCAGGCCAAACTTAAAGCGAATCATCTCGCCTTGTTCGGTGACCCGAATGGCACCCGAAATAGAACCCGGTGGTTGTGAAAATAGCGCTTGCTGGGTTGGTGCACCACCACGGCTGATTGAACCGCCGCGACCATGGAACAGGGTTAGTTGCACCGCATGCTTTTGCGCAACCGCAGTCAGTTCTTCCTGCGCCCGATATTGCGCCCAGTTGGCCGACATAAATCCGGCATCTTTGGCGGAATCCGAATAGCCAATCATCACCTCATGTTTGCCCTGAATATGCTGTTTATACCAATGCATATTGAACAAAGTGTTCATAGTGTCGGCTGCGCCGTCTAGGTCTTTGAGCGTTTCAAACAAGGGAACAACACGTAAGGGCTGTTTAATACCGGCTTCTTTTTGTAGTAGCAAAACTGCCAATACATCACTTGGATATTCAGCCATCGAAATAATATACGCGCCTAAACTTTCGCTCGGTTGTTCAGCTAAGGTGCGCATGGTGGCAAAAACTTCTTGCACATCCGGATGTTCAATCAGGCTTTGTTCAGGTTCATTCAAATGTTTCGGCAGCAATGGACGCTTGCTTTGTAATTCTTGCAACAAGAAGTTTTGACGTGCCTGTTCGGTCCAGGTTTCAAAATTGCCCAAGCCTAAATATTCGGTAATGGCGGAAATGGCTTGGCGATGGCGACCTGATTCCTGACGGATATCTAGTTTTAGCAATTCAATGCCAAAGCAGTTCACGCGATGGATAAAATCGAGCAGTTTACCATTGGCAATTTCAGGCAAGTTGCAGGCAATCAATGAGCGATAGCAAAGCAGCAAGGGTTGTAATAATTCATCTTTGCTTTTAATGACCAGATGATCATCGGCATCTTGCCCTTGCAGTTTTTGCGCCAGCCAGTGACGGGTCGCTTTTAGACGCTCACGGGTATCTCGCAGATATTCACGGTACGGTTCGGGATGTGAATGTCCAAGTGCCTGCATCAGTTCATCGCTTGCATTTTGAATCGACAGTTCCCAGCGCAGGTCTTCAATATCGCGCAGGTATAAATCCGCCGCTTTCCAGCGCGATAACCACAGGACTTCCTGGGTAATGTTATGCGTGACATTCGGGTTGCCATCTCGGTCACCGCCCATCCACGAAGCAAAACGAACCGGTGCAACATTTAAGGGTAAACGCTGGCCACAGTGATCTTCGACCATTTCATCCAGTTCACGAACGAACTTCGGTACTGCATTCCACAAGGTTTGTTCAATGGTGGTAAAGCCCCATTTCGCTTCATCAATCGGAGTGGGGCGATGCTGACGGATTTCATCGGTTTGCCAGGCAGAACAGATTAGTTGTTTGAGTTCTCCGAGTACTGCTTTGCGTTCACGCGGGGTCAGTTTTTGTTGATCTGCCTTGAATAAGCAATCATTAATATCGTCATATTTTTGAATCAGGGTACGACGGCTGACTTCTGTCGGATGTGCCGTGAGCACCAATTCAATTTTCAGTTCACAGATTTGCTTGAATAAGGTATCTGATGAAATTTCATGGTCTTTAAATTTTTGGAACAGATGATCGAGCGGATTCGGTGAAGGTGCATTTTCATCAAACTCACTCTTACGACGATTACGCACTACATTGTACTGTTCGGCAATATTGGCAAAATTAAGAAAGTGGGTAAATGCACGCGTCAGAGGAAGAATTTCCTCATCTTCCAGACTTAAAAAAAGTTGTTCGAGTTGTTTTTCTGCTTCAACCTGACCATCACGTGCACCTTTAGATAGCGCACGAATTTGCTCAACCTGATTAAACAAATCTTGACCTGCATGTTCCTTGAGGGTCTCTCCCAGTAAGTTCCCAAGTAAGCGTACGTCCTCACGCAGTGGAGCATCAATTTGTTGAATCATTTTTTTCATTCTCCTAGGCTTCTGTTCTGAATATACCCCGATTCGATGACATTCCAAGTAGGGGCAGACAAAAGTATGTAATCTGTTGCTGCTAAAACTCGCAATTAATCTGCCAGTTGAGCTTTTAGGAAAATGAAAGCTGATTTTTTAAATAATCGTTTTAAATGCGTTTTTGATATTTCAGCATAAATAATTCAATACTGTTCAGAATAATCTGCTGCTTTTCTTCAGCAGTCGGAACCTCCCGAACGCCGAGCAGCACTTCATGATGGCGCATACCAAACAACAAAGACACGATCAGCATCGTCAGCGTTTTTAATTCTTCAGCTTGAATAAAACCCAGATCAATCGCTTGTTGAAAGAAGTTTTCCCACACTGCATTCATGCGCAGGTGCGAAGCCTCATAAAACTTTTGTGCCAATGGATTTTGTGCAGCCGCCAGTTCCACCAATAACCGTTCCAGTTTAATGGCTTCAGGCAAGTTGGTGATATTGAGCGCCAGCTCGCAGGCATGCACGAATGCATGCTGAAAATCACTGTCGGCCTGCAAATTCAGTGGACGCGCGCTGATCAGCTCTTCGCAGGTCACTGCAATCGCACAGACAAATAAATTGGCTTTATCCTGAAAGTGATTATAGACCGTCAGTTTGGTCACGCCTGCTTCTTGCGCAATCTGATTCATACTGGAACCATGATAACCACATTTTAAAAATAGATTTTTTGCCGCATTTAAAATTTGCTGACGTTTTTCCAAGTCCTTCGGGCGACCTACATTTATTTGCACAATTTTTTCCAAAAAAATCAAAAAGGTCATTGCTTTGACCGATGAGTTTTAATTAATGTACCAGTAAGTATATTAATTAAAAAATAGACAATTTAAGATACTCGTTATTTTGCCCTAAAAAACATTTTTAAATAAGAGCGAATTTCATGAGCATAATTAAGACCGCAGTTGTCAGTATGATCATCGTTTGCAGTGTGACCTTATGGGGATGCAGCACGGATGCAACCGAAACAGAACATGTCCCCTTTGTGATGGTGACTCAACCGAATAGCACGCATAACGAGCAGAAAAGTTATGCTGGTGATGTACAGGCACGCCAACAAACGGCTTTGGCATTCCGGGTTGGGGGGCAAATCATTGAACGTTATGTCGATGTCGGTGATCAGGTCAAAGTCGGTCAGGTACTGGCCAAACTGGATGTCAAGGATGCACAGCTACAACTAAATGCGGCCAATGCTCAACTGGAAAGTGCGCAATCTACAGCAAAAAATGCCGAAGATGAACTGCAACGCTTTAAGCAGTTACTTCCAATGAATGCGGTCAGCCGTTCACAATATGATGCGGTGGAAAACCAATATAAAGCGGCGATGTCAGGCTTAAAACAGGCGCAATCCAATTATGACGTCAGCCGTAACCAAACCGGTTATAACCAGTTGGTCGCCAATAAAAATGGCGTGATTACTGCGCGTAATATTGAAGTGGGGCAGGTAGTCGCTGCAGGACAAGCAGCCTATCAAATGGCGATTGCCGGTGATCGTGAAGTGGTGATCGGGGTTCCTGAACAGGCTATTTCCGAGATTAAAGTGGGTCAAACCGCATGGGTGACCTTGTGGTCTAAACCAGAAGATAAATTTGCAGCTTATGTTCGTGAAATTTCACCCGCAGCAGATCAGTCCCGTACCTTTAGCGTCAAAGTTGCATTACGTGAAGGCAATGATGCGATTCAACTGGGGCAAAGTGCGCGGGTATTTTTTAACAACACCCAAAACAATGTATTAAGCGTACCTTTATCCAGTGTTTCTGCCAATGATCAGCATGCCTATGTTTGGGTGGTGAAACCTGACCAGACCATTCAGAAAGTCTTTGTGACCTTAGGTGCTTATGGTCGTGACAGCGTACCGGTATTGTCCGGCTTGAATCCGCAAGATTATGTGGTGATTGGTGGGGTGCATTTATTACGTGAAAAACAAAAAATCCAGCCGATTGACCGTGAAAACCGTGCCGTGAAAATTCAGGCAGGGACTGCATCATGAGCCAAGACCTGAATTCTGGATCGCGTTATAACCTGTCGGAATGGGCACTGAAAAATAAAGGCTTGATCCTTTATTTTATGCTGCTGTTGGGTATAGTCGGTATCGTTTCCTATTCCAAACTGGCGCAAAGTGAAGATCCCCCTTTTACCTTTAAAGTGATGGTGATTCAAACCTATTGGCCCGGCGCAACGGCTGAAGAAGTTTCCTTACAGGTCACCGAACGTATTGAAAAAGAACTGATGAGCACGGGCAAGTATGAGCGCATCATGGCCTTTTCACGTCCGGGCGAATCGATGGTGACTTTTGTTGCCAAAGACTCGTTGCGCTCCAATCAAATTCCAGATGTGTGGTATCAGGTCCGGAAAAAAGTCGGGGATATCAAACAGCAATTACCCAGTGGCGTACAAGGTCCATTTTTTAACGATGAATTTGGCGATACCTTCGGCAATATTTATGTGCTCACCGGCAAAGATTTTGACTACGGCATATTGAAAGAATATGCCGACCGCTTGCAACTGCAATTGCAACGGGTGAAAGATGTCGGCAAGGTCAATCTGGTCGGCTTGCAAGACCAGAAAATCTGGATTGAACTCTCCAATACCAAAGCAACTCAACTCGGTATTCCGGTCACCGCTATTCAACAAGCCCTGCAACAACAAAATACCGTGGCCAGTGCCGGTTTCTTTGAAACAGGCACCGACCGTATTCAGATGCGGGTCAGTGGTCAGCTACAAAGTGTTGAAGAATTAAAACAAATGCCACTTCTGGTGGCAGGCAAAACCATTCAATTGGGCGATGTCGCAGAGGTCTATCGTGGCTTTAGTGAGCCGGCTCAACCGCGTATGCGTTTTATGGGTGAAAACGGGATTGGCATTGCGGTCTCAATGCGTAAGGGCGGAGATATTCTGGCTTTGGGTGAAAACCTCGAAACCGAATTTTCCCGGTTACAAAAGTCTTTGCCTTTAGGCATGCAGCTGCAAAAGGTTTCCGATCAACCGGTGGCAGTGAAACACAGTGTCAATGAGTTCATGAAAGTATTGGCTGAGGCGGTGATTATCGTTTTACTGGTCAGCTTCTTCTCCCTCGGCTTCCGTACCGGACTGGTGGTGGCATTTTCCATTCCCTTGGTACTGGCGATGACCTTTGCCGGGATGAATTTATTCGATGTCGGGCTGCATAAAATTTCACTGGGTGCACTGATTCTAGCGCTCGGTTTATTGGTCGATGATGCCATTATCGCTGTCGAGATGATGGCGATTAAAATGGAGCAGGGCTATAGCCGGCTTGAGGCTGCAGGCTTTACCTGGAAGACCACTGCTTTTCCCATGCTGACCGGAACCTTAATTACCGCAGCAGGTTTCTTGCCGATTGCCACAGCAGCATCCAGTACCGGTGAATACACGCGTTCCATTTTCCAGGTGGTGACCATTGCCCTGATTGTGTCCTGGTTTGCTGCGGTGCTTTTTGTACCGTATTTGGGTGATAAACTGTTGCCGGATTTTGCAAACTTGCCACAAAAAGCGCGGTGGTATCAGCGTCTTTGGGCACATTTACGCAAGCAACCTGAACCACAACCGCTCCAGCATCATGCCGGTGAACATCATGATCCGTATCAAACCAAGTTTTATCAAAAGTTTAGAACTTGGGTGAATACTTGCCTGACCTATCGTAAAACGGTGATTGCAGCGACGGTGGGTATTTTTGTATTGTCGGTATTGATGTTTAAACTGGTGCCGCAACAGTTCTTCCCACCCTCAAATCGTGCCGAAATTTTGGTGGATTTAAAACTGGAAGAAGGGGCATCGCTCACTTCAACTGAAAGTGCGGTGAAAAAAGTCGAAAAATTCTTGTCGACCAAACAAGGCATTGATAACTATGTAGCCTATGTCGGCACAGGTTCAACCCGCTTTTATTTACCGCTAGACCAGCAACTTCCACAGGCGAGTTTTGCCCAGTTTGTGGTCTTGGCCTCCTCTCTGGATGATCGCAATGAAATTCGTAAATCTTTAGATCAGGAAATCCGTAAATTGTTGCCTGATGTGCGTACTCGGGTTTCATTACTGGAAAATGGTCCGCCCGTCGGTTATCCATTACAGTACCGCGTTTCTGGTGAAGACTTGCATCTGGTTCGTCAGTGGGCACATAAAGTTTCGGCCGTCATTGCAGAGAATCCGAATAGCACCAATGTCCATCTGGACTGGGGCGAGCCAAGCAAAGTCATTCATTTGAATATTGACCAGGACCGTGCCCGTCAAATGGGGGTATCGAGCTTGGATTTAGCCAATTTCTTAAACAGTTCAGTGAGTGGTGCCACCATTAATCAATATCGTGAAAAACGTGAGTTGATTGAAATCCGTCTGCGTGGTGATCAGGCTGAACGGATTAATGTTGAAGCGTTATCCAGTTTGGCGGTACCCACTGCAAATGGCGGTTCTGTGCCGCTGGCGCAAATTGCAAAAATTGAATATAACTTTGAAGATGGTCTGATCTGGCACCGTAACCGTTTGCCGACCATTACCGTACGTGCCGATATTCGCAGCAAATTACAGCCGGCAACCGTGGTCGGTGAACTGGCTGAAAAAATGGATCAACTGCGTGCTGAACTGCCAAGTGGTTATTTGGTTGAAGTGGGGGGAACCGTGGAAGAGTCGGCGCGTGGACAAAACTCGGTGAATGCCGGTATGCCATTTTTCTTGGCGGTAGTGATGACGTTATTGATGATTCAGCTCAAGAGCATGTCACGTGCGTTCATTGTCTTGTTAACCGCACCTTTGGGTTTGATCGGGGTGGTATTATTCCTGTTACTGTTCAATAAACCTTTTGGTTTTGTAGCGATGTTGGGCACGATTGCACTTTCGGGTATGATCATGCGAAATTCTTTAATTTTGATTGATCAGATTGAACAGGATATTCAAGAGGGACATGATCCATGGTCTGCGATTGTTGATGCAACCACGCGCCGTTGTCGTCCGATTGTGTTGACGGCATTGGCTGCGGTACTGGCGATGATTCCTCTATCTCGCAGTATTTTCTTTGGTCCGATGGCAGTTGCCATTATGGGCGGATTGATCGTTGCAACCCTGTTAACCTTGTTCTTCTTGCCTGCATTGTATGCACAATGCTTTAAAGTGAAAAAAAATAAGCAAAGTGCATAATTATTTGACAAGAATCAGGTGCGAAATATTGAAAATTTCAATATAGTAGCACCTAATATTTGTATATATTTCTATAAAGCAATTTACTGCATATTAAAAAACTAAACGTGTAGTAAATGGGGTTAAAAAGCACATGAAGCAAGATAACTTAAGCCGACTTCGCCGTTCCATTGCGACTTCTTATGTCTTCATGTTTTTTGCTTTATTTACTGTGATTAGTGGCATATTTGCTTACTGGTATGCGCGCAAAGTCACACAAGTGGATGAGGTTGAAGTATGGCTTGAAGCTCAAGCGCTTTGGGTGATGCGAAATATTGTGATCTATTCTATTTTGGTGTTATTTGCTGCACTTTGGTTTATTCCGCTGATTTTCTTTTATTGGGATAGCGCACTTTGGGTAACCGGTTGTACGGTTGCTGGTGTAGTATTTACGATTATTGCCTTTTTGTTTCTGCTTAATGCTTGGCTTAAAGGCATCTCTCGATTTTTAAAAAATAAAGCCGTTTTCTAATCTGGCTAAATTTTTTTCCATCATTCCCCTTGTAAAATTTGGATTGACCCCCAATTTCAGTCCACAGTTAAGCATTAAATCAAATTCCGTGAGGAGCATCGCCAGACATGGCTAAACGTGATTATTATGAGGTTTTGGGCGTCGCTAAAACCGCTAGTGATGATGAAATTAAAAAAGCCTACCGTAAGTTGGCGATGAAATATCATCCGGACCGCAATCCAGACAACCCTGAAGCTGAAGATAAATTTAAAGAAGCTGCTGAAGCTTATGAAATTTTATCTGATGGCGAAAAACGCAGCATGTATGACCGTATGGGGCACAATGCCTTTGAAGGTGGTATGGGCGGCGGTGGCGGCTTTGGTGGTGGTTTCAATGCAGAAGATATCTTTAGCCAGTTTGGCGATATCTTTGGTGGCGCTTTTGGTGGCGGTGGTCGTCAACAACAACGCGCACGTCGTGGATCTGACCTTCGCTACGTGATGGAATTGACCCTTGAAGAAGCGGTCAAGGGCGTGAAAAAAACCATTACCTTTACTGCACCTGCACCTTGTGATGTGTGTGATGGCAAAGGTTCAAAAAATCCTAAAGATGTTGAAACCTGTAAAACCTGTCATGGTGCAGGTCAAGTGCGCATGCAACAGGGTTTCTTCTCGGTGCAGCAAACCTGTAGCACCTGTCGTGGCCAAGGTACCATCATTAAGAATCCATGTAATAAATGTCATGGTTCTGGTGTATCAGATCGTCAACAAACGCTGGAAGTTACCATTCCTGCAGGCGTGGACAATGGCGATCGCGTACGTTTAACCGGCAAAGGCGAAGCGATTCGTGATGGTCAGTCAGGCGATTTATACGTAGAAGTTGTGGTGCGTGAACACGAAATCTTCCAACGTGATGGTGCAGATCTGTATATGGATGTGCCTGTCAGCATTGCTGATGCGGCTTTGGGTAAAGAAATTCAAATTCCAACCCTCGATGGCCGTGTAAGTTTGAAAATTCCTGAGGGAACTCAAACCGGTAAAATGTTCCGCTTACGTGGTAAAGGGGTTAAACCTGTACGTACTAGTATGCAAGGCGATTTACTCTGCCGCGTCGTGATAGAAACACCGGTGAATTTGACTGCTCGCCAACGTGAGTTGTTAAAAGAATTGCAAGAAACGATGGATGGTGAGGACAGCAAATCATCTCCAAAGAAAAAATCGTTCTTCGGTCTGTTTGATTAATTTCAGACACAGTTTGAAAAAAAAGGGGGAATATTCAATATTCCCCCTTTTTTTATAACCATTTAAGCGCTTATTCGATGATTGGTTGGTCAATAGCTTCGACATCTACCAATTGCGTTGCTGCTTCGCCAGCCGGTTCTTGCTTGGTCGCTGCCTGATTATTTTCAGCTTGAGCCGGTGTAGCGCTATGGGTACGAATATTGATTTTGACTTGCGATAAGCTTTCTAAAGTATCTCCCGCTTGGATTGCAGGTTCTGCCCACGCTGTGCTGATGAGAGTTGCCATAAAAACGGTTAACGCGATTTTTTTCGAATGCATGCTGATCTCCTTATAATTCATCTTTTGATCATTCGTGTCGCGTAGTCTGCGCAGTGATGTTTACAGGGAGATGAAAATCAGCAGCAAAATCATTTATTTTTAACGCTGAACGTTCAATACAGCAACTGGCCTGGGCTGAACCATTGCATCGTGCTTTGGCATAAGCATTCACCATGACCGGTTTTTCTTTTTTCAATAAAAAATTTCAGGCTGAAACTTAGTCTCTGTACAGAGTTTTGCTATAGTAATAACAATTTAGAAGCAACATTAGGAATATGTTATGTTAGCAGCTCCACGCATTGGTGTATTAGGTGCAGGCGGTCGTATGGGACGCATCCTCATTCAAGCAGTAAAAGAAGCAGGTTACCAGCTTGCAGCGGCAGTTGAACGCCCTGAAAGCAGCTTGATTGGTGCAGATGCAGGCGAGCTTGCCGGTATTGGTGCTGTGGGTGTTAAGGTTGTGGGCAATCTGCAAGACGTATTAAAAGACTGTGATGTGGTCATTGATTTCACAGCGCCTGTTGCGACTGAACAGCATTTAAAATTGTGCCGTGAAGCAGGTGTTGCCATTGTGATTGGCACTACAGGCATGAATGACGAACAAAAAGCATTTTTAGATGACAGCGCGACTCAAACTCCTGTGGTTTATGCAGCGAATTATTCGGTGGGTGTAAACGTTTCAATCAAACTGTTAGAACTCGCGTCTAAAGTGTTTGGTGACACAGTCGATATTGAAGTGATCGAAGCACATCACCGTCATAAAGTGGATGCGCCATCGGGTACAGCACTGATGATGGGTGAAGCGATTGCCGGTGCTTTGGGTCGTAACTTAAAAGAAGATGCTGTGTATTGCCGTGAAGGGCATACCGGTCCGCGTGAGCGCAAAAGTATCGGTTTCCAAACCATCCGTGGTGGTGACATCGTGGGTGAACATACTGCAATGTTTATTGCCGATGGCGAACGTGTGGAAATCACCCATAAAGCAACCAATCGCATGAACTTTGCTTCAGGTGCGGTACGTGCTGCAGCTTGGGTGGTAGGCCGTGAAGCGCGTAAATATGACATGAAAGATGTACTTGGATTTAACGATATTCAAGTATAAAAATGCATCAAAATCATTTATAACAATACAACAAAATTAAAATAAGATGTTCAACGGAATGAAAAAAGTGATATTGATGGCTTGTGCTGTAGCAATGTTGGCTACAGTGCAGGCTAAACCTGTTGATAATGCCAAGCTCAGCATTAATAAAAATAATATTAAAGTTTGGACCTTTCAAAATAGTCAAAACCCAGTATTTTTATATAAAGCTGAAACGACCTACGATACTGCGCTAGAAAAAGCGGTCAGTCTGATTTTAGATGTCGATCATGCAGTAAAATGGGTGCCGTATATGGGCAGTATCAAAGTGCTTTCGCGAGATGACAAGAAAGGCGAATTTTTATTGTATATGGTGCTGGATTTTCCTTTTCCGCTGAAAGATCGTGATTTGGTGGTGCAAGGTAAAATGATCAAAGATGCTCAAGGTACGATCACGATTAAAAATAAAGCAGTCGATAAAGGCTATGCCAAAAATCCAGATTATGTACGTTTAACCCATTATGAAGGCGATTGGACTTTTCAGAAACTTGCCAATAATCAAATCAAAGTTTCAACTTATGGTTATGCCAATCCTGAAGGTTCTATTCCTTTAACCTTTGTGAATATGTTTGTACAGCAGCAACCCTATCAGATGCTGCAAAAAATGAAAATGGAACTCGGCAAGCCCTCCAGTATTCCTGCTTTGCCAGAAGCTTTGCGTTAATCAATAATATTAAAAAGTCCGCATGATGCGGACTTTCTCTTCACAGTGTTTTATGAACAGGGTTGATAATCCAGTACTTTATTAGATGCAAGTTTCATTTGAATAAGTATCTATATTTACTGAAGAAACCAGACCTGAAGCATCATGAGCCACAAATATTGCAGGTATTTGTAGGATCAAATTGTCGAAACCACGACAAAAGCCGCTGTATTCCAAATGATGAATGCCAATGTAGTCGATAGATTTCGGTTAATTCAATCTTTAAGTTTTCAAGATAAGCGTGATTCTGAAGCTTTTATTGTTGTTAAAAATACATTAATTTGAAAAATATGATGGAATAAAAATCAATAAATGAGAGGAAGATGAAATCGACTATTGAAGAACTCCACGCTTTTGTGACTATCGTGGATAGTGGCTCGATTGTAATGGCAGCAGAGCGTTTAGGACAAACTACCTCGGGAGTCAGTCGAGCCTTACAACGTCTTGAGAACAAGTTGAATGTGACCTTGTTGGAACGGACTACTCGCAAGCTGAAACTGACCCAGGAAGGGCAACTGTTTCTTGAAAGATCCCGCAAAATTTTAAATGATCTCGCCGAAGCCGAAGATGCTTTACTCAAATCAGATACCGATACCTCTGGACTGATTCGGGTGGATTCTGCAACGCCTTTTATCTTGCATGTGATTGTGCCGCTGATTCAGGAATTTATGCAGCAATATCAGAATATTGAAATTGAATTGAATTGAATAATCATGATCAGGTAATTGATTTATTGGAACATAAAACCGATGTCGCGATTCGTTTTGGGGAACTGCATGATTCAAGTTTACATGCCAAATTATTGTGTCGCAGTCATTTATATATCGTGGCCAGTCCTGCCTACTTGGAACAAAACGGAGTACCGCAAGCTCCAGAGGATTTATCGCAACATGCTTTATTGGGTTTTAGTCAGCCGACCCATTTAAATACCTGGCCGATTCAGTTAAATGGTGAAGATTTTATTGCTCATCCCAAAATAAAAGCATCCAATGGTGAAACGGTTCGGCAATTAGCTTTACAAGGTGTCGGGATTACCTGCTTATCACGCTTTCTGGTGGAAGAGGATTTACAGGCCGGTCGTCTGAAAGCTTTATTTGAGGATCAAATCAGTCTGCATTATCAAAAAATTCATGCAGTTTATTATCGACAAGAACACCTGCCGAAACGGGTGCGTTTATTTATTGAGTTCCTGGCACACAAGCTTGCAGGGTATTTATGAGCGATTTAATTGTGGAGTTTTCAAGAAAATCTACCCAACCGCAATGGTTGGGCAGATTTGAATTCAGCAAGATAAAAGAAAAATTAGAAATCCGCTTTTAACACAATCCGGTAACGCGCTTTTCCTGAATGTAAGTGTTCAATCGCTTCATTGAGTTGTGACATTGGGAAGATTTCAATTTGTGGCGCAATATTTTTACGCGCTGCAAATTTTAGTAATTGACGCAGTGCAGCAGGGGAGCCGGTAGGCGAACCTGTGACCGATTTTGCACCACCAATCAGCATGCCCGCTGGAATTTGCATCGGCTCCAAAACCAGACCCAACATATGGATTGTGCCATGTGGCGCCAGACTGCCTAAGTAAGCAGGCCAATCTAAAGTCACATTGACGGTGCAGAGTAATAAATCAAATTTTCCGCGCTGAGCTTTTAGCGCAGCCGAATCGCGACTATTTACCACATGGTCTGCGCCCATAGCTTTCAGTTCTTCTGTTTTGTCTAAACTTGATGTGAATGCAGTAATTTCACAGCCCCAAGCTTTTAGCAGTTTAATTGCCATATGCCCCAAACCGCCAATCCCAATCACCCCAACATGGTGAATCGCTTGAATCTGGTGTTTAAGCATAGGATCAAATACGGTAATCCCACCACACAGCAGTGGACCAGCACTTTCTGGATCTAAATCTTCAGGGAGTGGAATTACCCATTGCCAGCCAGCGCGAACTTTGTTGGCAAAACCACCAGCATGTCCAACAATGGTCGCCGTTTGTCCACCACTACACATGACTTGTTGACCTGAAACACACGGGTCACAGTGCTGGCAACTTTCTGCTGTCCAGCCGATGCCAACGCGTTGACCCACTTTCAAGCCTTTGGCTTCTGCACCCAACTGGGTAATGATGCCAATAATTTCATGCCCTGCGACTACAGGATAAACCGAAGATTTCCAGTCATTATTAATCACTGAAATATCAGAATGGCATAAACCGCAATATTCAACTTTGACTTCAACTTGATGCGCTTGTAATTCTCCAGCATCAAATTGATAGGCTTCAAGTTCTGCGCCAGCCTGCATGGCTGCATAGGCATGGATGATGTTGTCATTCATAAGTGAATCCTTTTATTATCTTGTTTGTGCTTTAAAATGATTTAAAAGAGCAGTGATTTTCATGATCATCGACCATACCGACAGCCTGCATAAATGCATAACAGGTGGTCGGTCCGACAAATTTAAAACCTTTCTTTTTTAAAGCTTTGGAAAGTGTCACACTGATTTCTGTTTGGGCAGGTGCCTGACGATAATCTGGTACATCATTATGTTTAGTTTGATCTGCAACAAAACGCCATAACCAGTCGCTGACATTGATCTGCTGTTGTTGTAATTCTTGGGTTAAATGTTGCCAGGCAATGGCATTGTTACGAATGGCTTTGAGTTTACCGATATGCCGAATCAAGCCAGCATCTTGTAGCATCTCTTCTAATTTAAGATCACTGAATTGTGCGATTTCGGCAATAGGGTATTGAAAAAAATGCTGACGATAGTTGTCCCGTTTTTTCAGCACCGTAATCCAGGACAACCCCGCTTGTTGGCCTTCCAGACACAGCATTTCAAATAAATGGGCTTCATCATGACTGGCTTTGCCCCACTCATGATCATGATAAGCGATATAAAGAGGATCATTCGAGCACCAACCACAGCGTTGAATCGACAATTTTTGATGCTCCTGAAGCGGCTTAAAGCTTAAATTCAGCCCATTGATCGTGTTGATTATCCCAATAATACAGCTCTGCTTGTGGTAAATCGGTGAATTGAATCCACATATCTGTTCCGGTTTTTTCGGCAAAACCGGTACTAATCAAAAGCGCTTCTTCAG
The DNA here is from genome assembly GCF_013004295.1 of Acinetobacter sp. ANC 5414. Lineage (NCBI taxonomy): Bacteria > Pseudomonadati > Pseudomonadota > Gammaproteobacteria > Moraxellales > Moraxellaceae > Acinetobacter > Acinetobacter sp. ANC 5414. The sequence continues at coordinate 63,402 of NZ_JABERM010000006.1, read as the reverse complement.
TGATTTCCATCACCCAGCCTTGATGGCTTTTTCCAGCCAAAACAATTTTTTGTTGATTGCCTGATTCAGCAAATTCGACCAAACGATTGATCAGCGCTTCTGACATGAATAGTTCCTAAAAAATTAACGTAAATAAGGATAGGGGTTGACCACACCACGACCTTTACCATCCAGGTAAATCCCATAGTGCAAATGCGGTGCTGTATGCCGCGCATTACCGGTGTTACCGACATAACCAATCAGATCACCTTTTTTGACATAATCCCCGACATTTAAGCCGCGTTTATGCTCATCCAGATGGGCATAGTAATGCCAGGTTCCGCCAGGTCCCATAATCCAAACCACTTTACCACCCAAATTGTTATTGCGTAAGTCAGCAATTAAACCTTCTGTGGCACTCAGTACTTTTGTTCCACGTGGAGCCATGATGTCAATGCCTTCATGGGTACGTCCACTACTGCGGGAAGCTCCCCAAGTATCGCGTAACTGTTTGGCTTTTATATTTTGTACTGGAATAGGTAATGATGATTTCAGCTGCATACTTTTCAGCTTTTGTACTTGAGCAGGCGAAAGGGGTGTCGTTGAGGACTTTTTAGGACTTGAGGTACATGCGGCAATCCATAGCATGCTAAAACCAAGTAATAATGCATAAATAAAACGGAGCACTGTTCATCCTTTTTTCATTCTAATCTGTGTGAAAATTATTTGAATAACAGTGCCTGACTATGTCATAAATTTATGGCAGAGATCAATTTTTTCATCGCCGTGGGAATGCCCATTTCGGTTGCATTTTGTGTAGCTAACCAAGTGCCATTCAGTTCAATGGAAAGATGCTCTTGTTGATCCGCATCAACCTCAAAACACACCGCTTCAAGTTGCCAGGTAAAATGGGTAAAGCTATGCGTGATCTCAGCGCGTTGGATCACTTTTTTGAGTCCCAGTGTTTGGCACAGGTTTTCAAATTCAACTGGATTTTCAATAATTGGCAAGCACCATAAGCCACCCCATAAGCCGCTATTTGGACGCTGCTGCCATAACCATTGATCATTCGACTGAATCACCAAGACTTGTGCCGATTTGACCGGCACGGCTTTTTTCGGTTTTTTAAAGGGCAGTTCGGTTTCTAAACCCTGCTGATGTGCTTTACAGTGCTGTTGCATCGGGCAATATAAACACAGTGGTTTTTTCGGCGTACATACGGTTGCACCCAAGTCCATAATCGCCTGGGTATAGTCGTGATTGCGCTCAACAGGACAAAGTTGTTCTGCCAGTTGCCACATCGCACGTTCATGTACAGGTTTAGTCAGATCATCTTCAATGGCAAAGAAACGCGCCAATACCCGCTTTACATTGCCATCCATAATGACACCGTATCGACGTAAACCAAGTGACATGAGTGCACCAGCGGTCGAAGGACCAATCCCGGGAAGTTCGATCCATTCTTCTAAGTTCGTTGGAAAATGGCCCTGACGTGCCACAATTCCCGCAGCTTTATGTAAATTTCGTGCGCGGGCATAGTAACCGAGCCCTGCCCAATAGGGCGCAACATCATCCCAACTGGCTAAGCCTAAATCGTTAACTGTTGGAAAGCGCTCTATAAAACGATCAAAATATTGCAGCACGGTTTTGACTTGGGTTTGCTGTAACATAATTTCAGATACCCAAACCTTATATGGATCATCAACCACTTGCCACGGCAGATCATGACGACCATGGACATCGAACCAGGAAAGAAGAGCATCGGAAAAAGAAAACTGTGACATGCGAACCGCGTATTTGGAATAGATGAATAGTATAGCGAAAACTGTGCAGCATTGCGGTTGCAACAAGACATAAAAAATGATGCCGGAGCATCATTTTTAAATTATTCGAATCTATTATTTACTCGCTGGTCATGCCCCAACGCTCATCCAGCTTTAAGGTCTGACCTTCATAACGTGGAATAATATGAATGTGCAAGTGCTGCGCTGCCTCACCAAATACGGCTCCATCATTGAACCCAATATGAAAGCCAGAAGGGTGGTGGCGCAGTTGAAGCTCATTACGTGCAAGCTCAAGCAAAGACATTAAGCTTTTACGTTCTTTATCGGTGACATCGAAAAAAGAGCTGATATGACGTAGAGGGACAATGACAGAATGACCTTTAGATAATGCATTCGGCTCAGGCAAAATCACACCAAAGTCATTTTTATCAATGATGTCATATTCATCAAAGTTGCAATATGGGCAGTTATTTTCAGTCATTGTTCTATCCTCTTTAAAAATTATATTTTTAAAATATCCAGGTCACTGGATGGGTAAAGATGGCACAGCCATATTTACCTTCATTGCTACTCACCAAGTCGCTTGTTTAATAATTCATACATGGCAGATAAGCCTTGTTGTTCTGCGGCTGCGTTATAGCCCAGATCAACTCCATTCTGTTTAGCACGTTCGTCTGCAAGCGGATTACTAAAACCATGTTTCGCATCTTCAAAAATCATTACCTCATGCTCGACTTGAGCCGCCTGCATTTCTTCTTTAAAGCGTGCCACATCATCCAGGCTGACCATGCTGTCGAGTTCTCCGTGGAGAACTAAAATTTCAGCTTTTACTTTTCCTAGCTGTGCAGGTGCTTTCGGAGTCAATGTGCCATGGAACGTGACCACCGCTTGTAAAGAGGCACCAGAACGTGCCAGATCAAGCACCACTTTGCCGCCATAACAGAAGCCTACAGCAGCCAGTTTATCTGCATTTACTTCTTCTTGCGCGGCTAATGTCGCTAAACCTGCAGACGCACGAGTCACAATTGTTTCAGGATCTTCAAAGGTTTGCATCATCCATTCACTGGCTTGTGGCACTGCAGTAGTTACTTTTTTATCGCCATACATATCAATGGCAAGTGCTGCATAACCATGTTCGGCGAGTTCACGGGCACGCTGTTCGGTGTATTCATTTCGTCCCCACCATTCAGGCGCTACAATCACGCCCGCGACTGGTGTTTCTGATTCAGGCGCTGCAAAGTATCCAATTAAATGAGTTCCATCTGCAGCTGTGTACTGAATTTCGCGAGTTTTGATTGTTAGAGCCATTGATTCAATCCTTGTTCTTAGTGAAGTTGGTGTATTGATGAAAATATAGAAATAAAACATCTTTGATGATTGTACAAGATCGATTTATTTTGACTGCATAGTATTATTAATAAATTGAAACATGCTATTAAACAAGATTATTTTAAAATATAAGAATTTAATAAATATAGCTTTATTTTTATATGGGTATGTTAAGTAGGGTCATATACATCGCTTGAAAAAGAACAAGCGTATTTATATTGAAAGCCAATACTGAAAATACGTTGATTAAATCATAAAAAAAATAGCGAGCAGGGAATGAGCATGATTTTTGCTCATATTGACCTGCTTGCTATTTTTTAATATGGATTAAATAGGGGGGGGCTATTTAGTCGATTTAGGTAAGACTTCAAGAAGTTCTACATCAAAAATTAAAGTGCTATTCGGTTCGATCACATCACCAGAGCCAATTTGACCATAACCAAGTTGTGCTGGAATGAAGAAACGATACTGAGCACCTTCTTTCATCAGTTGTAAGCCTTCAGTCCAACCTTGAATGACTTGACTGACCTGAAATTCAGCCGGTTGATTCCGGGCAATTGAGCTGTCAAAAACTGTACCGTCTATTAAACGACCTTCATAATTGACTTTGACAACGGAATTGGCCTGAGGGGATTTCCCTGTACCTTGTTTTAATATTTGATATTGCAAACCAGATTTAGTGGTTTGCACACCTTGTTTTTTAGCATTGGCTGTTAAAAATTCTGCCCCGATTTTGGCGTTGGCATCGGCTTTTTGTTTCAGTTCGATAAGCTGTTTTGCATCACTGAGCTTTTTATGTTGGGTCAGAACGCGCGCCATTTCCTCATCAGTGAGGGCAGATTTACCGCCTTGAGCTGCGGTCTTTAAACCGAGCATGAAAGCATCTAAATCCAAATCTTTAACAGATTCGGCATTGCTACGCCCCATTAAGTAGCCAAAGCTGTAGCCGACTTGTTCATTCAAACTACTGGTATTGGTTACGGGTTTTGCAAAGCTAGCCGTGGTAAAAAGGCAGAAACAAAGCAATGTTATAGGTGTTTTCATTCTCTTATCCCAAGATAAATAAGGAGAGCAAAAGCTCTCCTTGAATTTTTTTATTTTACTTTGATCAGTTCAACATCAAAAATCAGGGTACTGTTGGCAGGAATCATTCCCGGCACACCTTGTTCACCATAGCCCAATTTTGAAGGGATATAAAGGGTCACTTTACCACCTTCTTTCATCAGTTGAAGACCTTCAGTCCAACCTGGAATGACTTGATTTAATGGGAATTCAATCGGTTCACCACGTTCAATCGAGCTATCAAATACTTTACCGTCAACCAACTGACCTTTGTAATGGACGGTCACCATAGAGTTAGCAGCAGGCTGTTTGCCTGTACCTTCTTTGATGATTTTGTACTGTAAGCCAGAAGCCGTGGTTTTCACACCCGGTTTTTTCGCATTTTCAGTTAAGAAAGAATCGCTAGCTGTTTGTACTTGCTGTGCTTGCTGAACTTGCTTTTGTTGCATTTCTTTCTGGAATTGCTCATAAGCTTGTTGAAGTTCTTGTTCTGTATAAGCAGGTTTATTTCGAGCGTGACCTTCACGTACACCGGTAACAAAGCTATTGATATTTAATTCAGGTGGTGTTTGATGTGCAACTTCGTAGCCTAGCGCATAACTGATTTTCTCAACAGCAGATGCATTCTTTGATGCTTTTGATGTCACAGTAGCCGGGTTTTGAGTTGCATAATAAACAGGTACAAGTGCAGCACCGCCTAAAAGAACAGCGACAGCGATGGGTAAGGCTTTACTCATAGGTTTTCCCAAATTCATTTTATATTCAAAAGTTGCATTAATTTTAGCAGACTTTTCTATCCAACACGTTTCGAGGAAGCCGCATTGTACAGAAATCCAATATATTCTTATCAAGCCAGTTATTCTATAACAGACTGAATATATAAAACATTTTTAATACAATTAAATATCAATTTTTATCTACTTTAGAGAGTGAATTATTTTTTTGCTGTGATCCTGATTTTTTTTGTAAACTAAATTATTTTTTAGATTAAGAGTATCTTAAAAAGAAAAAGCCAGTGAAAATCACTGGCTTTTACAATAAAGAGATGCAATTGATCTGAATCAGATCTATTTAATCATTGTCTTTTGAAGCCGTGTAACTGTAGATATAATTATATCCATACTCATCAGCACCACGTTGAATATCATTTAGAATAAAGCCATTCACTTTTACACCTGCTTGTTCAAAGCGATTAACAGTTAATTCTAGTTCTTTCATTTGTGATTTTGCATAACGTGTAACCACTAAATTTACACCTGCATATTGTGAAATGATAACACCATCCGTTACTGCAAGTATTGGAGGTGTATCAATAATAATATGGTCATACATAGATGAAGTTTGTTCTAATAATTGTGCAAATTTTGCAGAATTTAATAACTCTGAAGGATTAACAGGACTCTTGCCACGCGTAATTACCTCTAAATTATGAACTTCAGTAGGTTTAATAATATCTTCCAATGTTTGCTGAGTATTTAAATATTCAGCCAAACCCGGTTGTTTATCATGATTGAAATGTTTATGTAAATTACCACGGCGCATATCCCCATCAATGATTAATACGCGTTTATTACTTTGCGCTAAAATAGCAGCTAAGTTCTTAGAAATAAAAGATTTACCTACTTCTGGTGAAGGACCCGAAATCATAATGATATTATTTTTAGCTTTATTCATAGCAAAGTGAATTGTGGTACGCATGCTGCGTAAGCTTTCAATTGCAATATCGTCCCCATTTTTAATCGCTAAAATAGGAACATGTTTTTTCTTCAGCAGTTTAGTGTGGCTTTCTTGAATAAGTGAATGAGGTACTGTCGCATATACAGGTAAGTTTAATTCATTTTCAATTTGACTTGAATCCTTAATGCCTGAGCGCATCGTATTGCGCAGTAGAGCTAACAAGCTTCCCAGGAAAATACCTACAAAAAGAGCAAGACTTAATACTATAAGTTTTTTAGGTTTAATCGGCTCAATAGGAAGGACTGCTGTATCTACAACACGCACACTACCAATTTCACCTGCTTTAGCAATACGTAATTGTTGGTAAGAGTTCAGTAAAGCTGTATAGAGTTGAGTTTTAACTTCAACCTCACGATATAATTGTAGATAGCGACGTTGTAAATCTGGCAATTGTTTTAACGTCCCATTCAACTCACCAATTTTTTTATTAATAACATAAAGCTGTGCATTAATTTGCTGCATCGCTGGGTGTTGGGTTGTGTATTGCGCTGCCATCTCTGCTTGTCGCTGTTGTAATTGTATTTTTTGGGTCTCTAAAGTAATACTTTGAGTCAAATACAATTCAGATTCTCTAGTCACATCAACTGTATTATATTTTTGACGGAATGTGTTAAATTCACGCTCTGCAAAATCAAGTTGTTGTTTTAATTCGGGTAATTGTGCATTTAAAAAATTGAGCGTTTGGGCGGTTTCTGCCGAACGACGTTCGATATTTTGTTGGCTATAAGCAACAAGAATAGAATTTAGAACTTTAGTAATATGTTGTTTATCTTGTCCTTGATATTGTAAACCTAAAATACCCGTTAATCTGCCTTTTTCAGCTACAGAATAATTTTTTGTAATTGACTTCATTGTTGAAGGTAAAGACATTTTTTGAATGTTGTAAGTGTCTTTAAGTGAGTCTTGGGTATAAATCGCAACTTTCCAAGTTCCATATTTAGAAGTGAGACTGCTTTCTTGGTTGATCGGTGCACTAAAAATGATTTGTTTAGTTTTTTTATCGGTTAAAGTAAATTTATTAGCATTAAAATTCAGTAGAAGATTTTTATCTAAGTAATAAGTTGGAACTTCAAATTTTCGAACATCAAAAGACTTAGAGTCATCTTGGAATAAAACTGATTTTGCTTGATATTGAGTTTTATACCTATGTGGGCGGAGTAAACGATCAAAAGAACTGTTTTCTGTTTCAGAAATTTTTAAATCTAAATTTAAGTTTTTAATGACAGAACCAAGCACTAAACGTGATTGAAGAAGTTCTATTTCAGCTTGAACAGGCTGCCTCTGCTCAGGATTCGGCTCAACTATATTGGATAAATTACCTAATAAAGCTGCAGAGGTTCCTCTGCTTTCTTCAATTTGTACTAATGCATCGACAGAATAAGTGTCGGGTGTGATTCTTAAATACAATAATGCACATACCAAACTTAAAATCACACAGAGTGCAATCAGTTTCCATTGAGCAATGAGCAAAAAAAACAGCTCTTTTAAATCAACGGTATCTTCAGTTAAACTATTTTTTTCGTTCATAATAATTATTCTAAAAGTTAAATATATTTTTTCCAATCAGCAATATAATTTTGTATGAGTTGACACGTCTCATCAAACACAACCTGATCGTGTTTGTACGGGTCAGGTACATTCTTACTTTGCCAATGCCCCAAACGGAAAGTCTTGCCTTTTGCGAAAGGCCAGATTTGTTCTAAATGTTTTTGTTGATTTTGACTCATCACCAAAATTAAGTCCGCTTTTTTGATCAATTCAGCATTCAGCTTGCGAGCAATATGTGGCTGCATATTAATCCCCAAGAGCTGCATAGATAATTGTGCTTTTTCATCTGCAGTATGGCCGATTAAACCGGAAATACCTGCAGACTCAATATTAAATTGCGGAAATTCCTGTTTTAAAAAATATTCAGCCATAGGACTGCGACAGATATTACCCACGCAAACCACAAGAATATTTTGAATATTCATATTAATTACCCGAATAATAGGCAGCATCAACAATGCTAGAAAAAGGAACTATTTGATTAATCACACGTTGCCAACGAGCAAGTCCAGTAGCATCGACATAGACAATATCATTCCTGCGCATTTTAAAATTATTGGCTAAACCAAAATCGCCAATGCTGGTCAAATCTAAATGATAAATTTCTGTCATCGGGTTATTTGGAGTGCTGCGCACCACATAGATTTTACTGCGGCTGGCAGAAAGAGGATTCAAGCCTAAGCTTTCACCTAACACATCACTTAAACTCATGCCTTGATCACGAAGCGAAACAGGTTGATTTTGTCCAGATTCACCCAGGACATAGATTCTTTGATTTTCTTTAGAATTGACATAGATCGTGTCATTTGGCTGAATTAATAAGTTATGTAACGAATAACCATTTTTTTCCAATTCAATACTGTTTAAATTGTAAATCTGTCCTTGACGTACCAACGTAATCGAAGTGTTATCACCATATTGTGTATTTACGCCGCCGGCCAAGCCCAATGCCGTATAGACACTTATGGGTTGGTCACTTAAGAAAAATTGACCTCCATTCATGACATTGCCTTGCACAGAAAAGCGCTGGCCTTGATAGGACAGTACACGTACTACTACATCAGGTGTTTTCAAATAGCGTGCAAGCTGAACTCGCAGTTCTTGATTGACTTGGGTTAAAGATTTTCCAGCAGCTTTATAGCGCCCAATGACAGGAAATTGAATATAGCCCTGCTGATCAATTTGATAGCCATTCGCTTGTGCAGAAAAATTGTTGCTTGCTGAATTATTTGGAGGTGTTATATCAGGATAAGCCCATAAATAAATAGAAAGAATATCGCCGGGACTTAAATGGTACTGGTTGTGCTTAACATTAAATAAATGCGCAAAGTTTTGCTGATTATACTGATCTGACTGAACTGCAGGAAGCGTTTCCTGAGATAAGCGGATGACATTGACTTGAGTGCCTAAATCGGTTTGATAAACTCCTTTTGAAGGTAAATCATAGGTTTGCAGACCAGAAGTAACTGCACAGCTAGTCACTCCCAATGTCATTGCGGCAATTAAACTGTAACGATAGAATTTCACTCTATAGAATCCCATTTATAAAAATTATTATGTGATGTCGCTATAATTTATTCATGTTACTAATTTAAATTTGTATTTTGTTATAGCGTTATTTTTCTTGAATATACCAAAAATAGGATTGAATGATAAGCTTTTTAATTTAAAAAATAGGGTACAAATTGTAAGAACTTTTCTCTGAATTATAGAAGTATAAATTTTTTTATTTATTATATTGATTTTTAATAATAAAACTTAAGAGGTGTAATTTTATTTTATAATCGATTGAGCTGGCAGGATAAGATTTTATACTAAAAAATGTCTTAAAATCTGCTATATTATAGGGCTGTTTATAACGTAATGATGATGAATAAAGCATCAATCACATAGGCTTCTATATGTTACAACTCTCTGAACTAAAAATAGCAATTATTGGTCTAGGTTATGTAGGACTACCTTTAGCTGTGGAGTTTGGAAAAAAAGTTCCAGTTGTTGGCTTTGATATTCACCAAAAACGCATTGATGAGCTGCGAAGCGGACAGGATCATACTTTAGAAGTCTCGCCTGAAGAATTAAAACAATCGACACATTTAAGCTATACCACGAGTTTGGATGACTTAAAAAGCTGTAATTTTTTTATTGTGACTGTGCCAACGCCAATTGATCAATATAAGCAACCTGATTTAACGCCATTGGTAAAAGCCTCCCAGAGTATTGGTCAAGTCTTGAAAAAAGGCGATATTGTGGTGTATGAATCAACAGTTTATCCGGGTGCGACCGAAGAAGTGTGTATTCCTGAATTAGAGAAAATTTCAGGTTTAAAATTTAATGAAGACTTTTTTGCTGGTTATAGTCCGGAACGTATTAATCCGGGCGACAAGCTGCACCGTGTGACCAATATTCTAAAAATTACCTCGGGTTCTACATTAGAAGTCGCTGACTTTGTGGATCAGGTTTATAACTTGATTATTGAAGCCGGGACACATAAAGCTGCAACTATTAAAGTCGCCGAAGCTGCAAAAGTGATTGAGAATACCCAACGTGATGTCAACATTGCACTGATTAATGAGCTGGCTTTAATTTTTAATAAAATGGGTATTGATACGGAAGCAGTTTTAGAAGCTGCGGGCACTAAATGGAACTTCTTACCGTTCCGTCCGGGTCTGGTCGGTGGCCACTGTATTGGGGTTGACCCGTACTACCTCACTCATAAAGCGCAAGCGATTGGTTATCACCCTGAAATTATTTTGGCAGGCCGTCGTCTGAATGATGGTATGGGCGCGTATGTGGTGACGCAGCTGGTCAAAGGTATGATCAAGAAAAAAATTCAGGTTGAAGGTGCTAAAGTTTTGGTACTTGGCTTAAGTTTTAAAGAAAACTGTCCAGATATTCGTAATACCCGAATTATCGATATCGTAAATGAATTGCAAGAATATCATGTCAATGTTGATGTTTATGATCCTTGGGTAGATGCTGCGGAAGCAGAGCATGAGTATGGTATCAGTCCTGTACAGTCTGTGGGAAAAGGTACTTATGACGCGGTGATCTTGGCAGTTGCACATGAGCAATTTAAAGATATGGGTGCTGAAGCGATCCGCGCACTTGGCAAGCCTGCACATGTGCTATATGACTTGAAATACGTACTGTCTCAAGCCGAATCTGACCTTCGCTTATAATAGGACATGCCCTTATGAATCAATATCAACAGGTATGTGAAACCCTGCAAGCTCAACCTAAAATATGGTTAGTCACAGGGGTTGCTGGCTTTATCGGCTCTAATTTATTAGAAACTTTATTAAAGTTAGATCAAACGGTTGTGGGTTTAGATAACTTTGCAACAGGTCATCAATATAATTTAGATCAAGTACAAGCTTTGGTGAGTCCTGAGCAATGGGCTAAATTTAAGTTTATTGAAGGTGATATCCGTCAATTCGCAGATTGTCAAAAAGCCTGTGCAGGTGTGGATTATGTCTTGCATGAAGCCGCGCTTGGCTCTGTACCGCGTTCCATTGCAGATCCGATCACCACTAATGAGACCAATATTAGCGGTTTCTTAAATATATTGACTGCTGCACGTGATACTGGTGTATCTAGCTTTACTTATGCAGCGAGCAGTTCAACTTATGGTGATCATCCTGCATTGCCAAAAGTCGAAGAAAACATTGGTAAGCCATTATCACCTTATGCAGTGACTAAATACGTGAATGAGCTGTATGCTGATGTATTTGCCAAAACCTATGGTTTTAAGGCGATTGGTTTACGTTACTTTAATGTGTTCGGTCAGCGTCAGGATCCAAACGGTGCCTATGCTGCGGTGATTCCAAAATGGACCGCAGCGATGATTGCCGGTGATGATGTGTTTATTAATGGTGATGGTGAAACCAGCCGTGATTTCTGCTTTATCGACAACACGATACAAGCCAATATTTTGGCAGCGACTACGCAAGACGAAGCAGCGAAAAACCAGGTTTATAATGTGGCAGTGGGTGACCGTACCACGCTGAATGACTTGTTTAATGCCATTAAAGTTGCGTTGAACGAAAATGACGTGAACTATGCCAAAGATGCTGTGTATCGTGAATTTCGTGCAGGCGATGTACGTCATTCACAAGCCAGCATTGCCAAAATTGAAAAGGCTTTGGGCTATGCACCTGAGTTCCGTATTGATGCCGGTATTCAATTGGCGATGCAGTGGTATGTGCAAAATCTGAAATGAGACTGGCACGTTTGGCCCATCAATATAAATCGATTGGCTTAATTACTTTAAGTTTATTAGTGGGTGCGATAATGACATTTATCGCACTTCCTTTTTTAACGCGCCTCTATTCTGTAAATGATTTTGGTCAGTATGGTGTGGCGTTGGCCTTCGTAAGTGTGTTATCCACGGTGGCGAATTTACGTCTCGATCAAGCCTTATTGGTGGCGAAGCCTGAACATCAAAAAAGCTTAATTTTTGAGAGCAGTGTTTTTTCACTGATTTTTTCAATTTTAAGTGCTGTGGTGATTGGCTTGATTTACGATGCGGAAATGGCAGTTGCCATTGCACTCGGTGTGTTTGCCAATACTCTCATTCAAAGTGTCTATAATTATAAATTTGCCCATGAAGCGGAGTGGTTTTGTGCAGGCTTAAATATTTTCCGCAGTCTGATTATTGTGGCGGTACAGCTCAGTCTGCCGTTGATGTTGAACATCAATTTACTCAATAGTTATAGCGTCAGTTCACTTGTCATGATCATGGTGCTGTTGATCTATGTGCTGAATCAGCATCTCTATCAAGTCAGTTGGAATGCCTTTAAAAATTATAAGGATTTTATTTTCAGTAATACCCCGCATGCTTTACTGAACAGTTTTTCGCATAATTTGCCATATTATGTGGTGGCGCATTTTGTTGGCTTTCAAGCGGTGGGTTTTTATTCCATTGTCGAGCGGACCTTGCGTGTGCCGATTAATTTGATGTCGCAAACCATTCGCCAGTTCTTTATCCGTAAATTCTATCAGCAGAATTCTGCTACTGAGGCTTTAAAAAACAGTGTCTTTTTAAGTCTTGTATCTTTACCTTTTTTTGCAATTTTCTTTGTGTTGCCTGAATCTTTTTATTTAATGATTTTTGGTCAAGCATGGCAGGGGATTGTTACATATTTCCAGATTTTAGCCTTGGGCTATTGGGCAGTCTTCTGTAATCCGCCAAGTTCGGCATATCTGATTGCCAAGCGCCAAAGCCATATTTTGTTTAAACTGCAAATTATCGAACTCATCATTAAATTTATTTTGTTTGCAGGGTTGTATTGGCTGTGTGCGGACAAACTGTATATGTTGCTTGCAGTGCCTGTTGCGCTGATCTTCTATAATTTTGCCATTTTAGCCGTGGTGTGGAGACGTCCAGAATGATCTTTTTTAAATGTTTAAAATTGCTGAACTGGTTCTCTGCACAGTGTCGCAAAAGCTTATATGGCATGGCTTTTGGCAGTCAGTTTAAATATTTTGGACGCCGAACCAAACTCGAAATTTCAGGCAAAGTCATCATCGGAAAAAATGTCTATATTGGCGATGATGTCACGCTGATTGTCGAGTCAGGCGCATCATTGATTATTGGTGATAACAGCTTTATTGGTGAAAGCTGTTACATCAAATGCTTTGGTGGAGAGATTGAAATTAGTCAAGATGTCAGCATTAATTCCAAATCCTTTTTAAATGGCTGCGGCGGTTTAAAAATTGGCAACAACACCCGTATCGGCACGCAAAGCATCATGATTGCCAGTAACCATAAGTTTGATGATCCCGAGGTTTTGGTGAAAGATCAAATTACCAAGCAGGGCATTGTGATTGGTGAAAATATTTGGTTTGGTGCAAGAGTGACAGTTTTGGATGGAGTCACGATTGCCGATAATAGCGTGATTGGGGCGTGTTCGTTGGTCAGTAAAAACATCACTGAAGCAGGCGTTTATGTAGGCATTCCTGCCAAGAAGCTGGAAAAGTCCTTACTGAAGTCAGTAGATTAAACCAAGATGTTGGGCAGTATCTGTCAGGCGCATTTTCGGTTAAAATAATCTGTCGAAAAAATGGGCTGATTAAAGCCCATTTTCTTTTGCTGTTTCACTTGAATTATTGCCTTTATCGGATCACATAGGTTTCAATCATGAGCTTTATCCGTGCTGTTTTTAATGCTGTCTTTGATTTGGTGTATTTTTTTGCCAAAGGCAGTGTGGCATACGCGCGAAAAAAAGGCGTGACCATTGGCAACAATTGCAGAATCTATATCCGCAGTTGGGGTTCTGAACCATTTTTGGTGAGTATGGGTGATGATGTTACCGTGACATCAGGAGTAAAATTTATTACCCATGATGGCAGTACCTGTTTGGTCAAAGATGAGCACGGCAAACGCTATCAACGCTTTGCCCCGATTCAAGTCGGTTCGCATGTGTTTATTGGGGTCAATACGATTGTGATGCCGGGTGTCATCATTGGTTCAAATGTGGTCATCGGTGCTGGTTCCGTGGTGACCAAAGACATTCCAGATAATTCAGTCGCCATTGGTGTGCCTGCCAAAGTCGTTTCAAGCTTTTCCGACTATCAAGCCAAAATCAAAGCCACTTGCGCCAGTGATTCTGAACTTGCAGGCATCACTGATTATGCCGAGCGTGTGCAGCGCGCAATTAAGCTACAAGCTCAAAAACAGTCCCATCATTAATCTCCCATTCATTAGGTTTCGTTATGCTGAATAAAGTCATGTTCTTTTTACCCACACTCGGTGGTGGCGGGGCAGAACGTACGGTCATTCAACTTGCCAACAGTTTTGCTGAGCAAGGTTTGCAGATCGATTTGGCCGTATGTAATTTGAATGGTGAAAAAGCGAAATTGCTTGCTGAAGTGAACAGTAAAATTCAGCTGATTAATTTTAATTGCGGGCGTGTGGCCAATGCCTTATTTCCACTAAAAAAGCGTTTACAAGAACAACAATATGATTGTGTGGTTGCCACACAAACCCATACTAATATTATTTGCGCTTTTGCCAAAAAATTGGCGAGGGTGAATACCAGACTGATTTTTAGAGAGGTATCCACACCTTCTAAAAATATGAAGCTTTCAGGCTTCAAGAAGTTTATTTTGACTAGTCTCATCAACTGGACGTATAACACGGCAGACCACGTCGTCTGTGTGTCGAATGGTGGCTTGGAAGATTTTCGTGAATATTATGGCTATCAAAAGCAAAATTTAATCACCATCTATAACCCTGTGATTGATGATGCCTATTTGGCAAAACTAAAAGCGCCTGTTGAGCATCGTTTCTTTCAGCCAGAACAGAAAGTAATTCTGGCGGTGGGACGTTTAACTGAAGCGAAAAATTTTGGCTTTTTGATTCGTTCTTTTGCGAAATTACATCAGCAACACCCTGAAACCCGTTTGCTGATTTTGGGCGAAGGCGAACTGCGTGCTGAGTTTGAAGCTTTGGTGAGCAGTTTGGGGTTGCAAGATGTGGTTGATTTACCGGGCTTCGATCCAAATCCTTATGCCTATTTAAAATATGCCGATTTATTTGTTTTAAGTTCAAATTGGGAAGGCTTGCCAGGTGTCTTAATTCAGGCCTTAGCCTCTAAAATTAAAGTGGTCAGCACCAATTGTCCAAGTGGTCCAATGGAAATTCTGGTGAACTCGAAATTTGGTTTATTGGTTGAATGTAATGATGTCGAGGGCATGGTTGCTGCGATGCAACGCGCGCTCTTCCAAAATTATGTCGAATATACCGATGCTGAATTTGAACAGCATTGCCAGCAATTTTATAAATCCAATGTGTTAAATCGCTATTTAATGATGATGGAGAACCCATCATGAACAAAGAATTGATGGTACATGTGATCACCAATTTTGCCGGTGTGGGTGGTGCCGAAATGATGCTGGCACGCCTGATCAAGCAAACGCAAAATGAATATGATCATGTGGTGATTTCATTGATGAAAACATCCGATGTCTATGCGGATACTTTGGCAATCTGTTCATCACATTATGCACTGGCCTGGAATGGTTTAAACAGTTTTAGTGTGCTTGCCAGACTTAAAAATTTATTAAAACAACTCGCACCAAAAACAGTGCAATGCTGGATGTATCATGCCAATGTGATGACCAGTCTCAGTGTGTTGGGCTTAGCGAATAAACCGAAGGTGTTTTGGGGTATCCATCACTCACTGGCTTCTCCAAAAGAAGAGTCGATAGCGACTAAATTATCTTTGGCAATCAGTAAAATGTTGTCAGCCAAACCTGCAGGCATTATCTACTGTGCGCATTCATCGTTACACCAACATCAGCAATATGGTCTGAATAACTCGAATACACAGGTGATTGCCAATGGTGTATCGCTAGATAAATTTCAGCCGAATCCTGTATTGCATGAGCCGATTGTGATTGGTTTTGCAGGGCGTTATCACACGGCAAAAGGCTATCCTTATTTATTTGAAACGATCGCCAAACTGAAAGATCAGCCGATTATTTTTAAAATTGCCGGCCAGGGTGCCCATTTAGACAATCCTGAAATCAAGGGCTATTTTGAGCAATATCAGCTCGATGAAAATCAAGTACAGTTACTCGATCAAATCTCCGATATGCCTGCGTTTTATCGATCGATTGATGCCTTCCTGCTGACTTCGATTACCGAAGGTTTTCCAAATGTTTTGGTCGAAGCGATGGCATCGGGTTTGCCATGTATCAGTACAGATGTCGGCGATGCCAAATATATCGTGCAGGAACTTGGCTCAATTGTTCCGCCACGTGATGCTGATGCTTTGGCAAAAGCAGTCATGGACTATGTTTATTTAAGTCCAAGCCAGAAGCTTGAACTGAAGCAGTTGACCCGTCAGCGTGTGGAACAAAATTTTAGTATCGAATATGTCAGTCAGCAGTATGTGGCAGCGTGGAGACAGTAGGCATGAAGTTTTTAATGATTTGTAGCTATCTTCCTTCAGCCTTGAATTTTAGGGGGAAACTGTTAGAAGCCATTCAAGCTAAAGGCTATGAAATTCATGTGTTCGCACCTGACTTAATTGACTTTGCTGATGAGTTAAATCAGCTGCAGCAATTGGGTTATCAGATTCATGAAATTCCAATGCAGCGCACTGGCACTAATCCGATCAAAGACTTGAATACATTGATGGAAATGTATCGTTTAATCCGTAAAGTTCAGCCAGATGTTGTATTGTCTTATACTATTAAGCCTGTGATTTACGGTACATTGGCGGCTTGGTTAGCGAAGGTTCCGAAACGTTTCGCACTGATTACCGGATTGGGTTATGCCTTTCAAAATGTCGAGTCGGGCAAGCGTAGTCTGTTTCAAAAAATGGTGCATGGCCTCTATGCGCAAGCCTTAAAACAGGCTGACAAAGTCTTTTTCCAAAATCCGGATGATCTTAAACTATTCCAAGATATGCATTTGCTTGAAGCCAATAAGCCGACAGTGGTGGTGAATGGTTCAGGGGTGAATGTGCAAGACTTTGAGGTTATGCCTTTGCCTTTAAATGAGCAAGGCATCGTCAAAGCCTCATTTTTGCTGATCGCCCGTCTTTTGGGGGACAAGGGCGTACGTGAATATGCCGAAGCAGCACGGATTATCAAAGCCAAATATCCCGAAACTGAATTTCATCTGGTCGGTTGGATTGATGATAATCCCTCTTCCATTTCGCAAGCTGAGCTGGATACATGGGTCAGTGAAAAAACGGTAAATTATTGGGGTAAACTCAGTGATGTGCGCCCTGCAATTGCGGCAAGTTCAGTCTATGTGTTGCCATCTTATCGTGAGGGTACACCGCGTACCGTGTTAGAAGCGATGGCGATGGGACGTGCGGTAATTACCACCGATGCGCCGGGTTGTCGTGAAACGGTATCAAATGGGTTGAATGGTTATTTGGTGGGGGTGAAATCGGTCGATGATCTTGTGAAAAGCATGCAATATTTTATTGAAGATCCAAAGTTGATCACCTATATGGGGCAGCGTTCACGTGAAATTGCATTGAATAAATATGATGTGCATCAAGTGAATAAACACATGATGACTGAAATGGAGATGATCTGATGCTGAAACGTGTCTGTGATGTAGTGATTGCATCCACCGCTTTATTGCTACTCTCTCCACTTTATGCTTATGTGGCTTATAAGGTACGTAAAAACTTGGGGTCGCCCGTATTATTTCGTCAGGTGCGTCCGGGGCTACATGGCAAGCCTTTTGAAATGATTAAATTCCGTAGCATGAAAGATGCAGTGGATGAAAACGGAAACTCATTACCCGATAGTGAACGTCTCACCCCATTTGGCAAAATGCTGCGTGCCACCAGTTTGGATGAAATGCCGGAACTGTGGAATGTGATCAAGGGTGAGATGAGCATTGTCGGACCACGCCCGTTGTTGATGGAATACTTGCCTTTATATAATGCTGAGCAGGCCAAACGCCATGACGTGCGTCCGGGCATGACCGGTCATGCACAGGTGAATGGTCGCAATGCCATTTCATGGGAAGAAAAGTTTAAGCTCGATACCTGGTATGTGGAAAATCAATCGCTTTGGCTGGACTTTAAAATTATGCTAAAAACAGTAAAAAAAGTGATTGCCAAAGATGACATTAGTGCCGAAGGCGAAGCGACTATGACCAAGTTCACTGGTTCGCCGGAACAGAAAAATGACTAAACTCTATGCGGTATATGGTGCATCGGGGTGCGGGCGCAGCCTGATGCCTGTGGCACATCAGCAATTGGCACGTGGAAATGACACATCAGAAATCGTGTTTATTGATGATGCTTTAAATGATATTCAAGTCGTGAATGGTCATCGCGCCATGAACTATCAAACTTTTTTAAATGAAGCTGTAGATGCCAAGTATGTGCAAATTGCGATTGCCAATAGCCGTGTGCGTGAAAAAATTGTGCAGCGTCTAGAGACGGATGGTATTTATTTATGGTCTGTGATTGCAGACAACGTGGTCTTAATGGATCAGGCTGAGATTGCAGAAGGCTGTGCCTTAAGTCCATTTGTCAGCATTACCTCAAATATTAAAATCGGCAAATGCTTCCATGCCAATTTATACAGCTATGTTGAGCATGATTGTGTGATTGGAGATTACGTTACTTTTGCGCCAGGCGTAAAATGTAACGGTAATATTCATATTGAAGATCATGCTTACATCGGTGCAGGCGCCGTGATAAAACAAGGCACACCCGATCAGCCTTTGGTGATTGGGCGCGGTGCGATTGTCGGGATGGGGGCTGTTGTCACCAAAAGTGTTCCTGCAGGCGTGACTGTGGTGGGCAATCCTGCTCGTATTCTCGAGCAAAAATAGATATTAAAGCTAGGAAAAATCCATGTTAAACACTGCATTTGAGCCGTGGCCAAGTTTCACCCAAGTTGAAGCAGATGCGGTTTCAAAAGTTCTATTGTCGAATAAAGTGAATTATTGGACAGGTCAGGAATGCCGTGAGTTCGAAAAAGAATTCGCACAGTTTGCAGGCACTGAATACGCCGTTGCTGTGGCAAATGGTACGGTAGCATTGGATTTAGCTCTCAAGGCACTCGATATTGGTCAACGGGATGATGTCATCGTCACCTCACGGACTTTCTTGGCATCAGCAAGCTCGATTGTTACTGCAGGAGCCAACCCAATTTTTGCCGATGTTGAACTGGATTCTCAGAATATTTCACGCCGTAGCATTGAAGCAGTCATCACGCCAAACACCAAAGCGATTATCTGTGTGCATTTAGCGGGCTGGATGTGTGATATGGATCCAATCATGCAATTGGCTGAAGAAAAAGGCTTATATGTGATTGAAGACTGTGCCCAAGCCCATGGTGCCATGTATAAAGGTAAATCTGCCGGTTCAATTGGTCATATTGGCGCATGGTCATTCTGCCAAGACAAGATCATGACCACAGGTGGTGAAGGTGGCATGGTCACCACCAATGATGAAAGCCTTTGGGAAAAAATGTGGTCGTACAAAGATCACGGCAAAAACTTTGACAGCATTTATAATAAACAACATCCACCGGGTTTCCGCTGGTTGCATGATTCTTTTGGTACTAACTGGCGCATGATGGAAATGCAGGCAGTGATCGGTCGTATTCAGCTGAAACAGATGCCGGAGTGGACTGCTAAACGTCTGGATAATATGCACAAAATTCAAAGTGCCTTTGCCAATAGCCCATATTTCACTGTCGCTCAACCCTCAAGTGATTATGTACATGCAGCTTATAAATGCTATGTACAAGTGAATATTGATGCTTTACCTGAAGGCTGGGCACGCGACCGTATCATGCAAGAAATTAACGGTTTAGGTGTGCCATGTTTTAGCGGTTCATGTTCAGAAGTGTATTTAGAAAAAGCCTTTGATGGAACAAAGTGGCGTCCGGCACAGCGTTTAGAAAATGCCAAACAGCTTGGTGAAACCAGTCTCATGTTCTTGGTACATCCAACTTTGTCTGAGCAAAGTATTAGCAAAACAGTGGATGCGATTCAGCAAGTCATCGCTAAAATCTAAACAGCAAAAGGGCGTATAATTTACGCCTTGTCCAATTTCCCAGACCTTACTTCGAGTCCTTTGTGAAAGACATTATCCGATCTATAGCATCATTACCGCGTCGCCAAAAACAAATCGTTTTGGTGTTGATGGATATTTGTGTTTTACCACTCATGATGTGGCTGGCTTATGCCATTCGTTTGGCACGTCCCAACGTGCAAGTGATGCAAGGTCTTGATGGCTGGTATGTGTATATTGGTATTTTTGGCATTCTGATTTTTGCCTTGCTTGGCATTTATAGTGCAATTGTCCGTTCATTTAATGAAGATTATTTGCTGCGGATCTCCATCGGCACATTTATTCAAATTGTTGCGTTGTATGCGATTAAAAAGTTAGATATCGCATTTATCCCAATGAGTATTCCGCTCATGTACGGCTTCATGCTGTTTTCTTACATGTGGTGGAGCCGTGCTGTCATTCGCTATGCAACGATTAAAACTTTTGCCAAAAAACAGACCCGTAAACGTGTGGCAATTTATGGGGCAGGGCTCGCAGGTCAACAAATTGCAGCAGCGTTAAATCGCTCAGATGATTATTTACCGGTATGTTTTATCGATGATAAAAAATCACTACAAGGCCAGTCCTTAAGTGGTTTGAAAATTTACTCACCCAAACGTGCTGCTACAAAATTCGGAAAATTTGCGATTGAAGAAATTCTTTTGGCAATGCCTTCAGTGGGGCGTGCGCGTAAAAAAGAAATTATTGAATCTTTTGATTCTGCTGACGTGAAAATTATGGAACTGCCAGGGGTAACCCAGCTGGTCGATGGTCGGGTGCAAATCTCGGATATCCGTGAAGTGGATATTATTGACTTACTTGGCCGTGATCCTGTTCCACCTAAACCGGAGCTGCTCGAGAAAAATATTACAAATAAAGTGGTAATGGTGACTGGAGCAGGGGGTTCGATTGGTTCCGAGCTTTGTCGTCAAATAGTGAAACATCAACCGAAACTTTTAGTGTTGTTTGAGATGTCGGAGTTTGCACTGTATTCGATTGATCGTGAACTACAAACCTCAGCTATAAAAGTTGTTCCTGTTCTGGGTTCTGTCACCAATCAGCAAAAACTGGAACGTATTATTGCCCAATACCAAGTACAAACGGTCTATCATGCAGCTGCGTATAAGCATGTGCCACTGGTTGAAGCCAATCCATTCGAAGGAATTTATAATACCTCGATTGGTACAGCGCGTAGTGTGGATGCTGCAGTGAATCAAGGTGTAGAAACCTTTGTATTGATTTCTACTGATAAAGCGGTGCGTCCGACCAATGTCATGGGCGCTTCTAAACGTATGGCAGAACTCTATTGCCAAGGTTTAGCGGCTACTAATCCTAAAACACAAATCAGTATTGTCCGTTTTGGTAATGTCTTGGGTTCATCAGGTTCTGTTGTGCCTTTGTTTAAAAAGCAGATTGCCCAAGGTGGACCCGTTACTGTTACTCATCCTGAAGTGACACGTTATTTTATGACCATACCTGAAGCTGCGCAGCTTGTCATTCAAGCTGGGGCCATGGGCACCGGTGGCGATGTGTTTTTGCTGGATATGGGTGAACCGGTGAAGATTATCGACCTCGCCAAACAGATGATTCGTTTAAGCGGTTTCCGTCCAATCGATGAAAATGGACTAGGGGATATTGAAATTCAGTTTACCGGATTGCGCCCTGGGGAAAAATTGTATGAAGAGCTTTTGATTGACCAAGAGAATGTTGAAAAGACAGGTCATGAGCGGATTTTGAAATCTTTTGAAAAACATATTTCACTAAATATGCTCCAGCCGATTTTTAAACAACTTGATAATATTGAAGAGAATCAAAAAAATCTCGAATGGTTATTGAATCAATTAGAATATTTTGTAGATGGATATAATTGTCGAAAAAGTGTACACATTAATTAGATTTTCGCTTATAATATTTATAAGTATCCCGAATTAAAAAATAATTAAAAAATAATTATATAAATTTCAAGTTATTTTTCAGCTAATTATTTTTTAGTCAATAAAGTGAAAAATGGGGCTAAATTTATGAAAATAATAATTACTGGAGGAGCAGGTTTTATAGGATCTGCAGTAATCCGTCACATTATTACTAATACAAATCATGAAGTATTAAATATAGATAAGTTAACGTATGCTGGTAATCTTGAATCGCTTAGCTTGGTGGATCAAAACCCTAGATATCATTTTAGTCAAACGGATATTTGTGACCGTATTGAAGTAGATAAATTATTCGAATTTTTTCAGCCTGATGCAGTGATGCACTTAGCAGCAGAGTCTCATGTGGATCGTTCAATTTCAGATCCTTATACATTTATTGAGACCAATATTATTGGAACCTATACTTTACTTGAAGTGGCGAGAAAGTATTGGTTGCAGTTAGATGAAAAGCATCGAGCTGAATTTAAGTTTCATCACATTTCAACAGATGAGGTGTATGGAGATTTGGAAGGAACGACAGATCTATTTACTGAAAAAACATCTTATGCCCCAAGCTCTCCTTATTCTGCAAGTAAAGCAAGCTCAGATCATTTAGTGCGTGCATGGTATCGAACTTATGGCCTGCCGACCATAGTGACCAATTGTTCAAATAATTATGGTTCTTATCATTTTCCTGAAAAGCTCATTCCTTTGGTGATCCTCAATGCTTTGGATGGTAAGTCTTTGCCTATTTATGGGAAAGGAGATCAGATTCGTGATTGGTTATTTGTTGAAGACCATGCTCGAGCTTTATATAAAGTCGTGACTGAAGGTGTTGTAGGAGAAACTTACAATATTGGTGGTCACAATGAAAAGAAAAATATAGAAGTGGTTAAAACCATTTGTAAAATATTGGATGAATTAAAGCCACAATCAAATGGTCAGCAATATGAATCACTGATTACATTTGTTAAAGACCGTCCTGGACATGATTTGCGTTATGCAATTGATGCTACAAAAATTGGTAATGAATTGGGATGGAAACCAAAAGAAAACTTTGAAACAGGTATTCTTAAAACTGTTAAATGGTATTTGAATAATTTAGATTGGTGCCGTCGAATTCAAGATGGTAGTTACCAACGTGAAAAATTAATTGGGTAGAAATGCATAATGAATACAAAGGGGATTATTTTAGCAGGTGGTTCGGGTACACGTTTATATCCAATTACTAAGGGTGTATCGAAGCAGTTACTTCCAATTTACGATAAGCCAATGGTTTACTATCCGCTATCTGTACTGATGCTGGCAGGTATTTGTGAAGTTTTGATTATTAGTACACCAGAAGATATTGATGACTTTAAACGATTATTAGGTGATGGTTCTCGATTAGGCATTGAATTAACTTACGCGGTTCAACCTAGTCCAGATGGTTTGGCTCAAGCATTTATTGTTGGAGAGGATTTTATTGGTGACAGTAATGTTTGCTTGGTTTTAGGTGATAATATTTTCTATGGTCAAGGTTTTACACCGATGTTGCATCAAGCTATTTCTCGCCAAAAAGGTGCAACCGTATTTGGTTATCAAGTCAAAGATCCTGAACGTTTTGGTGTGGTTGAATTTGACAGTGCGAAACGTGCAGTTTCAATCGAAGAAAAACCGAAATATCCAAAATCGAACTATGCTGTAACGGGGTTATATTTTTATGACAATGATGTTGTTGAAATTGCTAAAAAAGTAAAACCATCGGATCGTGGGGAGTTAGAAATTACAACAGTAAATCAAATATACTTAGAGCGAGGTGACTTAAATGTAGAGTTACTTGGTCGTGGATTTGCTTGGCTAGATACAGGAACTCATGCAAGTTTGTTAGAAGCTGCGCAATTTGTAGAAACCATTGAAAAGCGCCAAGGTTATAAGGTTGCATGTTTAGAAGAAATTGCTTTGAATAATGGATGGCTATCTAAAGAAAAAGTTTTAGAAATTGGTCAAAACATGAGTAAAAATGATTATGGACAATATTTGATTTCATTGATAGGTGAAGATTTATGAGTCTCGTAGAATGGATTCAACTTCCTAACTTTGGAGATCATAGAGGGGCTTTAGTCGTTGCTGAGGCTGATAAAAATATCCCTTTTGAGATTAAAAGACTCTATTATATTTTTGGTGTTCAAACTGATTTTCCACGTGGTTTTCATGCTCATAAAGAACTTCAGCAAATTGCTTTTTGTATTCAAGGCAGTTGTAGAATGTTGATGGATAACGGTATAGACAAGGAAGAGGTTTTGTTGAACCAATCTAACAAGGGATTAAAAATTCCCCCAATGGTTTGGCATGAAATGCATGACTTTTCACAAGACTGTATTGTGCTTGTGCTCGCAAACGAACATTACGATGAATTTGACTATATTCGTAATTATGAAGAATTTAAGATCAGGGAGTTAAAATGACAATACATCATACAGCTATTATATCTCCAAAAGCTAAAATTGGTGCAAATGTTGAAGTAGGACCAAGCACTATTATTTATGATAATGTAGAGATTGGTGATAATACGGTTATTGGAGCATTTTGTGAGATAGGTGTTGTAAATCATCTATCGCAAGGGTTGCCTTTGATTATTGGTAAGAATTCGAATATACGCTCTCATAGTATTTTTTACGAAGGTTCAACTTTTGAAGAAGGTTTGACAACTGGCCATCGAGTAACCGTGCGAGAGTTGGTGAAAGCAGGTAAAAATTTACAAATTGGTACTTTGTCGGATTTACAAGGACACTGTGAAATTGGGGATTATGTGAGATTTCATAGCAATGTTCATATTGGGCAACACAGTAAAATCGGTAATTTTGTTTGGATTTTCCCCTATGTGGTTTTAACAAATGACCCACATCCTCCAAGCAATACTATGTTGGGTGTAACAGTTGAAGATTATGCATTAATTGCAACTATGAGTGTAATTTTACCAGGAGCGGTAATTGCTGAAGGTTGCTTGATCGGAGCACATAGCTCAGTAAAAGGAAAAACTGAAAAGCATAGTATATATGTGGGTAGCCCAGCTAAAAACGTAGGTCCTACATCTAGGATTAAATTAGAAGATGGATCGGATGCATATCCTTGGACAAAGCATTTTAAAAGAGGTTATCCCGAGGATGTAATTAAGAACTGGTAATTTGAGTAAGGAAGGAAAATAGTTTAAAAGTATTTATCCATCCGAACTCTGATGTTCAAATTAATAAAAAAGTGCAAGTATTGGTGTGAATGCCACACTATTGTCTGATATTACAATTGGTAAAAAAGTTTTAATTGGAGATGGTGTTTTAGTTATCAAAGATGTCCCAGACTTTGTAATTGCTGTTGGAAATCCAGCAGTAATTAAACCATATAAAAACTTTATGAAAAGCAAGTGAATAATTTATTAAACAAAACCAACGTAATTTTTTAGAATTTATAGATACTAAAATTTTTATTCGATCTAAGGTCGAAAAACAATAATTTTGGATTGAAAAATGACTATTTAGATTGTGTAAATTTAATTTTAATTAAATAAAATCAATTATTAAAGGGTGTTTTGAAAAATGATCCCATTTTTAGATTTACAAAGTATTAATAGGCAGTATAGAGCTAGATTGATCGAAGCATGTACACGTGTGATTGACTCAGGTTGGTATATTGGTGGAAAAGAGCTGGAGCAATTTGAACAGAGGTTTGCAAACTATTGTGGAACACAATTTGCAATTGGTGTTGCAAATGGTTTGGATGCATTAATTCTTACACTTAATGCTTGGAAAGAATTAGGAAAGTTAAAGGATGGTGATGAAATTATCGTTCCATCGAATACTTATATTGCAAGTATTTTAGCGATTACAGCAAATAACTTAACCCCAGTTTTAGTTGAACCAAATAGTCAAACTTATAATATTGATCCTATAAAAATTGAAGAAGCAATAACCTCTAAAACTAAAGTAATTTTACCCGTTCATTTATATGGTCAATTAGCTCCAATGCCAGAAATCATGGAGATTGCAAATAAGTATAATTTGCTTGTTTTGGAAGATTCAGCTCAGTCACATGGTGCTGAAATAGATGGAAAAAAAGCAGGAAATTGGGGGGATGCTTCAGGTTTTAGTTTTTATCCAGGTAAAAATCTAGGGGCTTTAGGAGATGCTGGTGCTGTAACAACTAATGATCAAGAACTTGCACAAATGTTATACGCATTGCGCAATTACGGCTCTCATGAAAAGTATAAAAATTTAGTGCCAGGTGTGAACAGTCGGTTAGATGAGATTCAGGCAGCGATGTTAGATATTAAGTTGAATTTTTTGAATAGCGAAGTTAAACATCGCCGTGAGATTGCCAATTTATATTTAACACAAATTAAAAATTCTGAAATTATATTGCCTTTGTCAAATGTAGATGCGACTCAATATCATCAGCATGTTTGGCATTTGTTTGTAATTCGTTCAAAAAATCGAGTGGCATTGCAAAAATATTTAGCAGAACATGGAGTACAAACCTTAATCCATTACCCGATTCCTCCCCACAAGCAGCAAGCTTATAAAGAATGGAATGATTTAAGTTATCCTGTCTCTGAACAAATTCATGAAGAGGTGCTTAGCTTACCTATTGGTCCAACTTTAAGTTTGGAAGAGGTTGGAAAAGTGATTCAGCTTTGTAACAGTTTTGAAGCCTGAAAATGACTTTATTCAAGACAAGTATATTAAACGGAATTGCTGTATTAATTAGAACAGCAACTATGTTTTTATTGAATAAAATATTAGCTGTTTATGTTGGTCCTTCAGGTTATGCGGCGATAGGTCAATTTCAGAACTTTATTCTGATGATTACGACCTTTGCTGGAAGTGCAGTGAATACTGCAGTGGTTAAGTACACTGCTGAATATCATGAAGATGAAACAAGGCAAAGAACGGTCTGGAAAACAGCAGGCAGTTTTGTCTCAATTTTTAGTTTTATTTTTACTTTTCTTGTATTGATTTTTCACCAACAGTTATCATTGTTGATATTTAAAACAGAAGCTTATGGTTCAGTTTTAATATGGTTTTCAGCCTTTCTGATTTTTTTTAATTTAAACGCACTTTTATTAGCGATCTTAAATGGTAAAAAAGAAATATTAAAGTTGGTTGTTGCAAATATTGCTGGCAGTTTATTTTCTTTAGTGATCACAGGGTTACTTGCAGTAATGTTTGGATTGTATGGTGCACTGGTTGCATTGTGTATTTATCAATCACTTAACTTTATTGTGACTTTATATTTAAGCTATAGATCAGAATGGTTTGATTTTTCTTATTTTTTTGGAAAAATTGATCGTGATATTGCAAAAAAATTTCTTGCTTTTGCTGCA
Organism: Acinetobacter sp. ANC 5414; assembly: GCF_013004295.1. Classification (NCBI taxonomy): domain Bacteria; kingdom Pseudomonadati; phylum Pseudomonadota; class Gammaproteobacteria; order Moraxellales; family Moraxellaceae; genus Acinetobacter; species Acinetobacter sp. ANC 5414. Next base: position 36,149 of record NZ_JABERM010000006.1, on the reverse strand, counting down.
ATGGCATTAGTCAGTGCCATTTGTGTACCATTATCTCAAATGATCATTCGTGGTTATCTCATCCATGAATACAGTGCTGTGTATGCAGGTTATTGGGAAGCGATGATACGTTTAAGTGCTGCATATCTCATGCTGGTCACTACAACATTAAGTGTTTATTACTTGCCAAGGTTATCTGAGCTGACAAATCTGCAAGATATTAAAAAAGAAGTTTATTTGGGTTATAAACTAATATTTCCATTGGCTATATTTGGTGGAATCATTGTATATGTACTAAAAGATTGGATTATTCAGTTGCTTTTTAGTGCTGCATTTTTACCTATGCGCGAGCTTTTTCTATGGCAGATGATTGGTGACTCACTTAAAATTGGTAGTTGGATTTTAGCTTATCTGATGTTGGGTAAGGCTATGACAAAGTTGTTTATAGTTACGGAAATAACTTTTGCCTGTAGTTCTATTATTTTAACTTATTTATGTACCCAATATTTTGGCTTTAAAGGGGTTTCTATTGCACATTTAGTCAATTATGCACTGTATTGGGGAGTTATAGGATATTTTGTATTTGCAGTATTAAAAAATAGTGAGGATAATTTTGGAAAAAAATAATCAACCTCTAGTTTCGGTCGTGATCCCTTGTTATAACCATGAGCAGTTTGTGCAAGATTGTATCCAGAGTGTAATTGATCAGACTTATGAAAATATTGAACTAATTATTATTGATGATGGCTCAAAAGATAATTCTATTCAAAAAATTCAAGAGAAAATTACTGCATGTGAAAAACGGTTTGTAAATTTTCAGTTTATATATAGAAAAAATAAAGGATTATGTGCAACACTAAATGAAGCTATTTCATTATGTTCAGGTAAATATTTATCTCTTATAGCTTCAGATGATCAAATGTTGCCAAAAAAAACCTCAATACAGGTAGAATATATGGATAGCGACAGCAATATAATTGCTCATATGGGAGGAGTTTATTGGATAGATGAAGATTCTAAAATTCTAAAAAAGATTTCATCTAAAAATAAAAATTATAAATTTAATGAAGTTTTTTTATTAAAGCATGATCTAAATGTTTGTACTCAAATGTTGAGATCTGATTTTATTAGAAGTGTTGGAGGGTATCCAACAAATTTTGTTATTGAAGACTGGTATATGTGGTTGAAAATATTAGAAAATGATAATAATAAGGTTGTTAGTGTTGATGAAATTTTATGTAAATATAGGAAACATAAAAATAACTCGATAAATAATGGTTATTTTATTTACCATGGTCTATTGCAAATAGCATTACAATACGATAAGAGTCAATTCTTCTTTAAAAGTATTTCACAAATAAGGTGGAGATATATAGCAGCTAAAATTATTTCTAATAAAACTGAGGGTATTATACTTTTTTATAGAATGTTCTTGGATGATATTTTTAGCATTTTCTCTAAAAATTTTTGGAGATGTGTTAGAAATTTAGTTAGGAAGTAAAGATGAAAAAAATTATATATTTTATTTTAAGTTTTTTAATTTCTGTGCTGTCTTTCTTGTTTTATTATTTATTTGATAGTTACGATTATTTTGTTTTTGGTCAAATTTCTGTTTGGGTTATAACTTATATTATAACTACAGAAAGTTTAAAGAAAATTTTTTCTTTACAATCTTTATTTTTACTTGGGTATGGTTTGTTTATTCTAGGAAGATTTGTTGCACAAATTTTTTACAATATACCTAGTATTTATTGTATGGACTTTATATTTGATTATTGTTTATCTAGTGATCAAATATTGAATTTAAATTTGATTTTGTATTTAACATTGCTTTCTTTTAGTTTGCCTTTCTTGTTTAATAGTGAAAAAAAGAGCAAATTAAGTTTAGATGTCTTTTATTCTATTAATAAAATTAAAATGTTAATTGCTGTGCAATTTTTTTTACTAGTTTATTATTCTTATAATTCATATAAAGCAATAGAGTTGGCATCATCTAGTGGCTATATGGCATTATTTTATGGGCAAGCGGAGGTATATGAAACACCTATTGCTATTTTAGTTTTTTCAATGATTATTGTTATATTTTCTATATTGTTAAATAATGATTCAAGTGCAAATAAATTATTGATAAAAATTATGTTCTATTATTTTTTAATCTTAATGCTAGTGGGTATATTGAGTGGTTCAAGAGCTTCATTTTTAACAGCTTTATTTATGTTGGGTTATTATCTTTATAAAGATGTTAAGTTTGGTTTTTTAAAAAATTTATTAATACTTTCTTTGTGTATATTAATAATTTATTTTATTAATATTCTGGCTGCTTTTAGTGGTGCACGTCCGTATGATAATAATGAAATTTTTTTACAAATTTCGGATACACTTTTTGGCCAAGGCATTACTTTAATGGTTTTTGATGCGAGTATGCATGTGGATCAATATCCCTTATTGGCCTATTTAAAAACTATTCTTCCAGGCATTCAAATATTTTATAGTTTATTTGATATCGATCATCGTTATTTGTTTGATTTTTCTTCTTATTTGGTTTATGTGAATAATAAAAATATGTACTTTGAAGGATATGGTCTGGGGTGGTCATTACTTAGTGATTTCTATATTTTTTCTTTTGGTTTTATCCCTTTATATCTTTTATTTATATACTTTTTTTCTTATTTTTTAAAAAATATTCAACAGGTTGGCGGAAGTTGGATTAATGGTTTATTATTTTTATTTGCATCTCAGATGTTTATAATTAGTCGATCAAGTATTTCTCTTATTATTTTAATGTTAATTTTATATTGTTTATTTTCTATTATTTTGGGTAATTTTAGAATTGATAAAAATAGAGGTGTATAATGAAAATTCTCTATGTTATTACGGGACTTGGGGATGGAGGTGCAGAGAAGATTGCTTCTGAATTGGCAGATCAAATGTTAATTTATGGACATACCGTCAAAATTGTTTATTTAAAGGGTAATATTGTTATTCATCCTAAATCGAATGATATTGAAATTGTTTATTTAGGTTTAGAAAAATTAGTTGATATTTTTAAAGCTTTCCAAAACTACAAAAAATTGTTACATGAATTTAAACCAGATGTAGTCCATGCACATATGGTTCATGCAAATATTTTTGTCCGTATTTGTAGAAATTTTATACCTGTTCCTCGTTTAATTTGTTCTGCACATAGTAGTAATGAAGGTGGATGGCTTCGTATGATTGCATATAAATTAACTCATAAATTTGCTGAAGTAACAACTAATGTGAGTCAGAGTGCTTCAAAAAAATTTGAAGAATTAGGTGCAGTACCATCTGGAAAAATAATAACGGTATATAATGGAATAGATCTAACTAAATTTGAAAAAAAAAATGATAATGATAAGTTAAGAAAGGATCTTGGAATTAATATTGGTATTCCTGTATTTTTAGCTATTGGTCGCCTTGATGAGGCTAAAGATTATTCAAATTTATTACATGCTTTTTCAATTTTTAAAGAGACGCTTACTTTTAAAGAAAAGCAGCCTATTTTGTTGATTGCAGGTGATGGAGAGCTTCGCTCAGAATTAGAAAATTTAATTTGTAATTTGAATTTGCAATCAGATGTTATTTTACTTGGTAGACGTGATGATATTGCAGCCTTACTGAATATGTCTGATTTTTTTGTACTTTCATCTAAATATGAGGGCCTACCAACAGTAGTGATTGAAGCAATGGCATGTGAAACCTATGTTATTGCAACAGATTGTGGAGGGAGTGCGGAAATTATGGGCACGACTGGTAAGCTAATACCTATTCAAAATAGTGTTGCTTTATCAAATGCAATAAATGAGGTGTTAAAATTATCAAAAGTTTCTATTTTAGATAATAATTTAGTAGCACGAAAGCGAGTCGAAGATAAATTTTCTTTAAAAAGCTCAGTAGAAAGATGGATAGAATTATATGAAAGTTAAAAAAATTATAATTATAGGTAATACAGCATCAAATCTTTATTTATTTAGAAAAGATTTCATAACCTCTTGTATTAATGAAGGATACAGAGTTATTTGTCTTGTTTCAGAATATGATGACGAATGGATAAATAAAATCAAAAGTTTAGAGGCTGAGACTGTTACTTACAAACTAAGTAGAGGAGGATTAAGCCCTCTAAAAGATATTAAGTCTCTGTTTTATATAAAATGTATTATACAAAAATACAAACCAGATATTGTTTTTTCTTTTTTTACAAAGCCTGTAATTTATGGCTCTTTAGCTGCTAAACTAGCAAAGACTCCAAAAGTTGTTGGTATGATTGAAGGTTTGGGTTCTCCTTTTACTGAGCATCCGAATGGCCAATCCTTTAAAATGAAAATAGTGAGATTTTTTCAAATTTCACTTTATAGGATAGTATTCCCTTTTTTAGACAAAATTATTTTTTTAAATAGGGATGATCCAATTGACTTAGTTAATAATAATAAAATTTATCATAAATCAAATGCCGTAGAAGTTTTAGGTCCTATAGGTTTAAGTTTGGATGATTATCCCTATGAGCTTTGGGATGAATCACAGGAAGTTTCTTTTATTTTTGTTGCGAGATTACTTGCTGAAAAGGGTATTTTTGAATATTTAGAGGCGGCTAAAATAGTTAAATCTAAATATCCTAATGTAAAATTTAAAATAATAGGTGGTCTAGATACTGAAAATCCTTATGGACTTTCAAAGGAAAAATTAGATAAAGTTATTACGACTGGTATGATCGAATATCCAGGTTTTGTAAATAATGTAACAAGGCATCTGGTTCAAAGTTCCGTATTTGTATTGCCTTCATATTACAGAGAAGGTGTGCCAAGGAGTACCCAAGAAGCAATGGCTACAGGAAGACCTGTTATTACGACTGATGTACCTGGTTGCCGCGATACAGTGTTGGACGGAGTTAATGGTTTTTTGGTTCCCAAATGGGATGTAAACGCCCTTGTTGATAAAATGTGTTTTTTTATTGAAAATCCAGAAAAAATTAACATTATGGGGAAAGAAAGTTATAAAATTGCTTGTGAGCAGTTTGATGTTGATAAAGTGAATAAAAAATTATTTAAAATTATGGGCATCCATGATTGAAAAGAAAGTTATAAGATTGTTTGGTGCAGTTTGATTTTGAAAAAATGAATAAAAATGAATAAAAAATTATAGGTATCAATGATTGATATGAAACGTTTAATTGACATAATTATTGCACTGACGGCATTGTTGATCTTGTCGCCTATATTTATTCTAGTTGCATTGAAAGTGCGGAGAAATTTAGGTTCGCCAATTTTCTTTTACCAAGAGCGTCCTGGTAAAAATGGTAAACTATTTAAAATGATCAAGTTCCGTTCTATGAAGGATGCAGTAGATAACGAGGGCAATCCTTTACCGGATGAATTTCGTATTACGTCATTTGGACAAAAGTTACGCTCTACGAGCTTAGATGAAATGCCACAGCTTATTAACGTTTTAAAAGGAGATATGAGCATCGTTGGACCTCGTCCTCAAATGAAAGAATTTTTAGAACATTATACTGCTGAACAAATGCGACGACATGAAGTAAAACCTGGCATGACAGGGCTTGCTCAAGTGAGTGGACGCAATAATTTATCTTGGGAAGAAAAGTTTGAATTAGATGTACAATATGTTGAACAGTATACCGTTTGGCTCGATTTTAAAATTATGTTTAAAACTGTTAAAGTGATGTTAAGTCAAGAAGGGATTAATGCTCCTGATCAGGAAGTTGGTGCTGTACGGTTTTCGAGTAAAAGTATTTCGGACACCAATGTATTAAAAAAAAAGATAAAATAACTTTTCTTTTTTAAAATCTGTAAATAGCATGATCAAAAAAGCCATTCTCCCTGTAGCTGGTATAGGTACCCGCTTTCTGCCTGCAAGTAAATCTATTCCCAAAGAAATGGTGACGGTGGTTGATCGTCCAGCCATTGAATACGTTGTCAAAGAAGCAGTTTTAGCAGGAATCGAACAAATCATTTTGGTGACTCATTCTTCAAAAGCATCTATCGAAAATTATTTCGACCGTAATTTTGAACTGGAAACCACTTTAGAAAATAAAAAGAAATATGATCTACTCGATGCGATTACTAATATTGTGCCTGAACATGTCAGTATTGTCAGTGTGCGTCAGCCTCAGCCTCTAGGTTTAGGTCATGCAGTATTGTGTGCAAAAGCCATTGTAGGAGATGAAGACTTTGCAATTCTACTGCCAGATGTACTTATTAAAGATGATCAAATTGAAAATGATCTAGCGAAAATGATTGCACGTTTTGAAGCTACTGGGGCTTCACAAATCATGGTTGAAGCAGTACCTGAAAATATGGTTGATCAATATGGAATTGTTGATGTAGCTGAGAGTCCGGCAATTGCTGAAAGTATTATGATGCAAGGTATTGTAGAGAAGCCTGTACTAGGAACAGCACCATCAAACTTAGCTGTTGTGGGGCGTTATATTTTACCTGCTAAAATTATGCAATTATTAGAGCAGATACCAAAAGGTGCAGGTAATGAAATTCAATTGACTGATGCGATTGCGATATTACATCAAACAGATAGCATTGAAGCTTATCGTATGAAAGGTCAAACCTTCGATTGTGGTAGCAAACTTGGTTATTTAAAAGCAGTACTTCATTATGGTATTGCTCATCCTCAATTAGGTGATACATTTAAAGGGTTAATCAAAGAATTAGAATTATAAAATCAGGAGCTTCTATGAGAGTTGCGGTATTTGGACAGACCCTTTATTCAGGTGTAATGGCAGCTTTATTGGCAGAGTGCGGACATCAGGTTTATTGGTGTGATGTATTAAAAAAATTATCATTAGAACAAGCCTATGTACAAGATGAAGCGGTTCAACATTTATTAGATAAACAAGAAAAAAATGGATTTCTTCAATACTGCAATTTCAATGAAATTTCTTTAGATATCGATGCTTATTTTTTTAGTTTAAGCCCTGCTGAAGAAGCACAAGGCATCAAAATCTTAAAAGAGCTAAAACAGCACCCAATTATTCATCCTAAATTAATGATTAATGCTTCAACGTTAGGGTTACACGGTACTGATAAATTTAAAGCCATCCTTCCTCAGGATGATTGGGTGTATTTACCAGATGTTATCCAAGAAGGTAATGTCTTGCAAAGTTTTACTCATGCTAAACAGTTGATTGTGGGTTATTCTACTGAATCGAGCCAAATCAAAGTTAAAGAATTGCTTCGTCCATTGTTCCCTCTAGAGCAGCAATACTTGTTTATGCCAATTCTTGATGCTGAATTTACCAAACTCAGTATTTCTGGAATGTTGGCAACGCGCATTAGCTATATTAACGATTTAGCTGTAGTTGCGGAAAAATTAGGCATTGATATTGAGCATGTACGTCAGGGTATGGGTGCAGATAGTCGCATTGGACTATCTTATTTAAGCCCAAGTGCAGGCTTTGGTGGAGAAAATTTCTCACATGATATTTTAACCTTATCCAATACAGTTGCCAACACAGGAGTTAAAAGTCAGCTTTTAGCCCAAGTTTGGGAAATTAATCAACAGCAAAAAGAGCTATTATTTAGAAAATTATGGAACTATTTCAATGGTGACTTAAAAGAAAAAACAGTTGCCATTTGGGGGGCTTCATTTAAGGAAAATACCTCTAGTATTAAACAGTCTCCTATTCATATCATGCTGAATGCCTTATGGGCACAAGGAGTTAAGGTTCAACTCCATGATCCTCAGGCATTGTCTGAAATAAAAGCCTTATATGGTCAAAGACCTGATTTGATTTTATGCGATGATCAATATGATGCTGTTAAAGATAGTCATGCATTGTGTTTATTAACGGCTTGGAAGCAATATTGGAGTCCAGATTATAAGAAACTGCTCCAGACCATGCAGCATCCCTTAATTTTAGATGGTCGTAATATTTATGATCCTGATTATGTTAAAGCACAAGGCTTTGCTTATATGGGAGTGGGGCGCTAATGGTACAGAATATTCAGCCTTTTCCAATCAATGATGATGAATCCATTTTAGCGAAACTTTATGCTTTAAAAAAACAATTTGAGAGTGTGCATTTAAATGAATTGTTTGCACAGGATGAGCAGCGTTTCCAAAAATTCTCGGTGGTGTGTGAACAGATTGTTTTAGATTTTAGTAAGCAGCGTATTGACCAGAATGTATTAAATACTCTAATTCAGTTTGCTGGAACACAAAATTTAGAAAACTGGATTAAAAAGCTTTTTTCACAAGAGCAGATCAATTACACAGAGCAGCGTGCAGCAATGCATTGGGCTTTGCGTTTGCCAGTCTATGATGAAAAGTATCCTAAAATTGCAGATCAAGTTCATGAACAATTTCAAAGTATGTTTGCATTGGTCAATAAAATTCACGATGGTCAATATCGCGGTGCAACAGGTGAGGTGATTCAGGATGTGGTCAATATTGGGGTAGGAGGATCAGACCTGGGATCTCTCATGGTGACGCAAGCTTTATCTGATTTTAAGCAAGCAACTGCAAAATCACTGGATGTACATTTTGTTTCGACTATTGATGGCAGTCAGTTATCCGAGTTATTGCATAAGCTGCGTCCAGAAACCACTCTATTTATTATTTCATCGAAATCTTTTGGGACGATTGATACCTTATCCAATGCGCAAACAGTACGTTTGTGGCTAGAAAAAGCCTTGGGTCAACATACTCAGGTACTCAAGCACCATTTTGTGGGTGTATCGACCAAACCTGAAAAAATGACTGAATGGGGCATTGCACCTGAAAATCAATTCTTACTTTGGGATTGGGTGGGTGGTCGTTACTCATTATGGTCATGTATTGGTTTTCCAATTGCTTTAACGATTGGTGTGGAAGGCTTCAAGCAATTGCTTGCCGGTGCGTATGCTATCGATCAACATTTCCAAACAGCACCTTTAAGTCAGAATATTCCGGTACTGATGGGCTTGCTTGGGGTTTGGAATAATAATTTTCTTGATATTCAGACCCATGCGGTACTACCGTACGATGGTCGCCTGAAATATTTTGCATCTTATTTGCAGCAGCTAGAAATGGAATCGAATGGTAAGTCGATTCAACGTAACGGTGAAAAAGTAGAATTAGATACGTGCCCGATTGTTTGGGGCGAAATTGGACCGAATGCCCAGCATGCCTTTTATCAACTGTTACATCAAGGTACACAGGCAGTGTGTTGTGACTTTATTGCACCAGTGCAACGTTACAATTCTAATCAGTTTACCTATATAGATAATGCAGCTGCATTAGTTGAACAGCATCATTTAGCCTTATCCAATTGTTTAGCCCAGTCGCGTTTATTGGCATTTGGTAATCAAGCACTTGATCAAAATGAATTAGAAAATTTAGCACCTTATAAGCAGTATTCGGGTAATCAACCGAGCAGTACGATCTTATTACAAGAATTGAATCCTTATAGTTTAGGCATGCTGATTGCCATGTATGAACATAAGGTGTTCGTACAGTCTGTACTTTGGAATATCAATCCATTCGATCAATGGGGCGTGGAAAAAGGCAAGGAAATTGCCAATCAGCTGTTACCGATTTTAAATGGGGATATACAAGACATTTCGAGTTTAGATGTCTCTACTCAAGGGCTAATCCAAATCTTACTAGGGAAAACACATGGCTAAAATTTTAGTTACAGGAGGGGCCGGCTATATTGGCTCACATACCTGTGTGGAACTATTAAATTCAGGACATGAGGTTATTGTTCTGGATAATCTTTGCAATAGTTCAGAAGAATCCTTAAATCGCGTGCAGGCACTTACTGGAAAAACCTTGGCCTTTGTGGAAGGGGATATTCGTGATGCACAAGTTCTGGATCAGGTTTTTCAGCAGCACTCCATTGATGCCGTGATTCATTTTGCCGGTTTAAAAGCTGTAGGTGAAAGTCAGCAAATTCCATTGACCTATTTTGATAATAACATTGCAGGTTCAATTAGCTTGGTCAAAGCCATGCAACGGGCAGAAGTCTTTAATTTGGTTTTTAGCTCATCGGCCACAGTGTATGATGAAGCAAATATATCTCCACTGAATGAAGAGATGCCTACAGGCATGCCGAGCAATAACTATGGCTATACCAAACTGATTGTGGAACAGCTGTTGCAAAAATTATCAGTTGCAGATGAACGTTGGTCTATTGCCTTACTTCGTTATTTTAATCCGGTCGGTGCGCATAAAAGTGGGTGTATTGGCGAAGATCCCCAAGGGATTCCCAATAATTTAATGCCCTATGTGACTCAGGTGGCGGTAGGGCGTCGTGAGAAACTCTCTATTTTTGGTCATGATTATGACACGGTCGATGGCACAGGGGTGCGCGATTATATCCATGTGGTCGATTTAGCTAATGCACATTTATGTGCCCTGAATAATCGTTTAAATGCTCAAGGTTGTCGTGCCTGGAATATTGGTACTGGCAATGGTTCATCGGTGCTTCAAGTCAAAAATACTTTTGAAAAAGTGAACGGTATACCGGTCGCATTTGAATTTGCACCACGACGTGAAGGGGATGTAGCAACCTCTTTTGCAGATAATGCACGTGCAGTGGCTGAGCTTGGCTGGAAACCACAATATGCTTTAGAGGATATGTTGGCAGATAGTTGGAACTGGCAAAAGCAAAATCCGAATGGCTATCGTGATTAAAACATGTGTGTCATTTATAGGATGAAAAAAGGAGCTTGATAAAAGCTCCTTTTTTGATTGATTGAAGGTTTTAGCCTTCGATCAATTGTGTCACTTCATCCACATATGTCTGAATGCTTTTTGGATTTTGATCACGACGACTTTCAATATTTAAACGCAATAGGGGTTCAGTATTTGAAGCACGTACGTTCAAACGCCATACGCCAAAATCTAAACTCACACCATCCGTGTAATCAATCACAGGTTTTTGATCGGCATAGTGATCGAAAATCTTTTGAATCGTCGTTTGAGTATTAGCAACTTTAAAGTTGATTTCACCCGAACATGGGAATTTCGTAATCATCTCTTCGACCTGGCTTGATAATGATTGCTTGGTTTCAGATAAAACGACAACCGCCAATAACCACGGAATCATGCCACTATCGCAATAAGCAAAATCACGGAAATAATGGTGCGCACTCATCTCGCCACCGTAAACCGCATTGTGTTCGCGCATCACATCTTTAATGAATGCATGCCCTGATTTTGATTGCACAGCAATACCTTGATATTGCTCGACAACATCTAAGGTATTCCATACTAAACGAGGATCATGAACGATCTTTTCACCAGATTGTTTCAGTAAGAAGGCTTGAGCAAGTAAACCCACGATATAATAGCCTTCAATAAATTGACCTTTCTCATCGAAGAGGAAACAACGGTCAAAGTCCCCATCCCAGGCAATTCCCATATCTGCTTGACGCTGAATGACTGCATTACGGGTACTATCACGGTTTTCGACCAGTAATGGGTTAGGGATGCCATTTGGGAAAGTACCATCTGCTTCATGATGAATTTTGATAAATTCAATCGGTACATTCAGTAATTTAAATTTATCTTCAATCGCATCAACGACATGACCTGCTGCACCATTGCCGGCATTCACCACCAATTTCATTGGACGAATTTTTGAAACATCAATGTAAGTCATTAAGTGTTCAATAAATTCAGGCAGAATATTGTAGCTTTGCGTTGTGCCTTTTCGTGCAACTTCAGTAAATTCACCTGTTTCAGCCAAAGCACGAATTTCTTTCAAACCGGTATCCGCACTAATTGGACGTGAGTTCTCACGAACCAATTTCATGCCGTTATAATCCATCGGATTATGGCTGGCGGTAATTTCGATACCACCTTGTACATCTAAATGGAAGGCACCGAAATAGACTTCTTCTGTGCCTGTCATGCCTAAGTCGAGAACATTGACACCGGCATCATTTAAACCGCGAATAGTGGCTTGTTTAAGACTTTCACTGCTTAGACGGATATCACAACCAACGACAACTGATTTCGGTTGATAAATCTGACCATAAGCACGGCCAACTTTGTAGGCGATATCTTCATTCAGTTCAGTACCAAGTTTGCCGCGAATATCATAAGCTTTAAAACAAGTCAGTTGCGTCATACTATTTTTTCTTCTCTCTACAAAGAAAAGGCCGGTTCTCACCAGCCTCTATGTTTCGCTTATTCTACGGTGACTGATTTCGCCAAGTTACGTGGCTGATCGACGTCAGTTCCACGTAATACCGCAACATGGTATGACAGCAGTTGTACAGGGATGCTATATACGATTGGTGCAAGTAGCGCACTCACATGGGGAATATAAACAATATGTTGACGATCTTTTTCTTTAATGCCGCTATTCTCATCGGCAAATACAAATAATTCACCGCCGCGGGCTTGCACTTCTTCCATATTGGATTTGAGTTTGTCCAGCATGTCATCTTGAGGGGCAAGAATCACTACCGGCATGTCATTATCAACCAGTGCCAATGGACCATGTTTGAGCTCACCTGCAGCATAGCCTTCAGCGTGGATGTATGAAATTTCTTTCAGTTTCAAAGCACCTTCTAGCGCAATAGGAAAGTTTGTACCACGACCGAGAAAGAGGCAGTGCTGTTTCTCTACAAAGAGTTCAGATAAACGCAAAATATCTTTATCTTTTTTCAGGGTATCTAAAATTACTTTTGGTGTATGCCATAAATCGGTAATGATCGCGCTGGTTTTTTCAGCAGGAATACTTTGCTTCACTTGACCAATTTTTAAAACCAGCAACATAAGGGCTGCGAGTTGTGTGGTGAAGGCTTTGGTCGATGCAACCCCAATTTCTGGCCCAGCCAAAGTGAGTAAACTATGGTTGGTTTCACGAACCATTGAAGATGTGGGCACATTACAAATGGTTAGGGTTGCAATGTTTAAATTTTTTGCAGCAGCACGTTTTTGTGTGTCACGAAGCGCAGCCAAAGTATCAGCCGTTTCACCTGATTGAGAAATACACACATACAGTGTGTTATTTACAATTACGGGTGTGCGATAACGGAATTCACTGGCAATTTCAACCTGGCACGATAAATCAATCAGTTGTTCGAACCAGTATTTTGCGATCATGCCGGCATGGTAACTTGTACCACAAGCAATGATTTGTACTTGTTGAATTTTTTCAAAATCAACCACAGCATCTTTTAAGAAATCTTCTCGTAAAACATTTCCGTTTAACGCTTGGGAAATGGTTTGTTGAATCGCTTCTGGTTGCTCGTAAATTTCTTTGAGCATGTAATGTTTGTATTCACCTTTCGATGAATTGCTTACAGTCGCATCTAATTCTTTAACAGGACGTTCAACCAATTGACCATTCACAAATACTTCAATGCTGTTACGGGTTAAACGCGCAATATCACCTTCTTCAAGGTAAATAAAACGGTTGGTAATTGGAAGTAAAGCCAATTGATCCGAACTGATAAAGTTTTCGCCAATCCCTACACCAATGACTAAGGGTGAACCTTCACGCACAGTAATCAACTCATCAGGATGATCGGTATGTACGATACCCAGTGCATAAGCACCTTTCAATTGTGGAACAACTTGTTGAACTGCAGTTAAAAGGCTAGAAGTCGATTTCAATGCATCATTCACTAAATGTGCAACAACTTCGGTATCTGTTTGTGAAGTAAATACATAACCGAGTGCTTCAAGATCATCTTTGAGTTCTTGATAGTTCTCGATAATGCCGTTATGAACTACAGCCACCGTACCTGAAATATGTGGATGAGCATTATTTTCAGTCGGTTTACCGTGGGTTGCCCAACGAGTATGCGCAATACCGAGTGAACCTTGAATATCAGCTGCTGCTACTGCCTGTTCCAAGTTGACGACTTTACCAACACGGCGTTCACGCAGTACATGGCCACCATTAATCAGGGCTAGACCTGCTGAATCATAGCCACGGTATTCCAGGCGTTTTAAGCCTTCAATTAAAATATTGCTAATATTACGTTCCGCAACGCCACCGACAATTCCGCACATATTTAAATCCTCTTATTTTTTCAGCTTTTGGGGGCGTTGATAGTTTTCTTTAGCCACTTGTTTTGAACGTTCGAAAGCCAAGCTATTCTCGGCAACATCACGGGTAATCACCGAGCCTGCACCAATGGTTGCACCATTGCCAATGCTTACAGGGGCAACCAGTGAGCTGTTTGAACCGATAAAAGCAGCATCGCCAATAATGGTTTTATATTTATTTGCACCATCATAGTTACAGGTAATGGTGCCCGCACCAATATTTGAACCTGCACCCACTTCAGCATCACCCAAATAAGTGAAGTGGTTGGCTTTAGACCCTAGACCAATGCTTGAATTTTTAACTTCAACAAAGTTACCGATATGCACTTTAGCTGCAAGTTTGGCACCTGGACGTAATCGTGAAAATGGACCAATTTGGGCATCTTCACCCACCACAGCATGATCAAAGATGCTATAAGGTTGTACTTTGGTGCCTGATGCAATCACAGTATTTTTAATCACACAGCCTGCACCAATTTCAACGTTGTCACCAAATTCGCAATCACCTTCAATGATCACATTGATATCAATACGAACATCTTGACCAACGCTTAAGTTGCCACGTAAATCAAAACGACTTGGGTCGATCAAATGCACGCCTTGCTGCATTAATTTTTTTGCTTGGTAGTTTTGGAATTCACGTTCCAATGCTGCCAGTTGAACACGGTCATTAACCCCTTCAACTTCAAAAGCAAGTTCTGGTTCAACAGAAGCAACTTCCAAGCCATCTAAAATTGCCATAGCAATAATGTCAGTCAGGTAGTATTCACCTTGCGCATTTTCATTTGAAAGCTTGGGTAACCATTGATGCAATTTGGCATTGCTGACACAGTAAATACCGGTATTAAATTCTTTAATTTTACGTTGTTCTGCAGTGGCATCTTTATGTTCAACAATGGCTTGAATTTGACCATCTTCACGAACAATACGACCATAACCTGTTGCATCATCAACCGTTAAAGTCACAATGCCAATGCCTGTTTTTGCTGCAACATCAAGTAGACGTTGTAATGTCTCTTGAGTCACACACGGTACGTCACCGGAGAGAATCAGAGATATACCTTCAGTAGGAAGTACAGGAAGTGTTACTTTTACGGCGTGACCGGTACCAAGCTGTTCCGCTTGTTCAACCCATTGCACATTTTCTTGTGCGAAAGCTTGTTGTACTTTATCGCCACCATGACCATAAATGGTAATGATATTTGCTGCGTTGAGTTTTTTTGCCGTTTCGATGACATGTCCAAGTAGCGGGCGTCCTGCTAAAGGTTGTAGCACTTTAGGCAGGCTGGAGCGCATACGTGTTCCTTTACCGGCAGCAAGAATAATAACGCTAGTCGACATTTTAAATCCTGAGTGTATTAAGTTTATACAGCAACGAAATAGAAATAAGCACAGATGCAAAGTGCAGCCCAAATACCGGCAATGATGTCATCGAGCATTATGCCGAAGCCACCACCGACTTGGCGGTCAATGACACGAATCGGCCAAGGCTTCCAGATATCGAATAATCGGAATAAGCCAAAACCAATGAGTGCCCACAGCCAATTCATGTTGCCTAAATAGATTAAAGGCAAAAAGCTGATGGACTGACCTGCAAATTCATCCCAGACAATACGGCCATCATCATGCACACCCATGACTTTTGCAGTATGACCACAAACATAGATGCCAATCATGGACATGACTGCGATGGCTAATATGGAGTTGAAAAAGCCCAATGCAAGCCATAACGGAATAAAAAGCAATGCAAATGCCGAACCAAAGGTGCCTGGAGCTTTTGGGGCAAGACCCGAGCCAAAGCCTACGCCGCAAAATACAATAAAGCGGTCGTATGCAGACATGGTTTTAAACTGAATGGCAGGCTTATGCAAAATGCTGATATCCCTGAAATTGAATAGATGACATTAATCCATTATGTAAAAAATTTAATCCCAAATCTTGGGTAATTTGTCCGATTTTACTAATTTTGACATCTAATTGTTGTTGCAAAAGTTTTTCATAATTTTGCGGACTGATTGTAAAGCATAATTCATAGTCGTCGCCACCCGCGAGTGCGTATTGCCATTGCTTTTCTTGTTGTAATTTTTTTAAAGCGGCATCAATCGGTAGTTGGTCTAAATCCAAAGTTGCACCGACATGTGATGCTTTAAGGATATGCCCTAGGTCTTGGGCTAAGCCATCAGATACATCAATCATACTTGATGCCAAGCCTTTTAACTTTTGACCGAGCTGACAACGTGGAGTAGGGTAATCCAGACGTTTTTGTAATGGATGACCTAAATGAGCTAGACCAAAAGCTGCATCGCCAACGGTTCCACTGACACAAATATAGTCACCCACTTGAGCACCGAAACGTGTCACGGCTTGACCTGTTTCAATCCAGCCAAGGGCAGTGACTGAAATGGTCAGATGAGGACTTTGCGTGGTATCACCACCAATTAAACTCACCCCAAATTGATCGCAGCAATCATATAAACCCTGACTAAAGCCTTTTAGCCAGTCGTGATCAATTTGGGGTAAGCTCAATGCCAATAAAATACTCTGCGGTTTGGCACCCATTGCAGCAATATCAGATAAATTGACAGCAACAGATTTCCAGCCAATGGCATGAGGAGAAGTCTCTAGAGGGAAATGTCGACCCGCAACCAAAGTGTCGGCACAGATGACCAGTTGCTGGTTGGGCGGGGGAGTGAGCAAGGCTGAGTCATCACCAACACCTAAATCGACAGAATTGACATCGGTAGATGTAACAGTCTGACGATTGAAATAGGTGTCAATAATCGAAAACTCAGCCATACAACAAATCTACTGAAAAATTAGTCGGCTTGTTGCTTTTCTGCTGCACGTAAGCTAGTTGCTAAACGGTCTAATACACCATTGATGTATTTATGGCTGTCAGCACCACCAAAGTGTTTAGCAAGCTCAATCGATTCATCTAGAACCACGCGATATGGAATCTCAAGATGATCTTTCAATTCATAGGCGCCCAGACGAAGGGTTGCAAGTTCAACGCCATCAAGGGCGTTAACTTCGCGGTCAAGCACAGGGATTAAGAGCGCATCCAATGCTTCATGATTGGCAACCACTTGAGTCAACAATTCATGATAATAGCCGAGATCCACTTTGTGCATGGCATTTTCCACACGCGTACGTGCTTCAATCTCATGCACTGGATTGTGGCTCATCTGCCATTCATAAATTCCTTGTACAGCAAAGCGACGTGCTTTACGTTTCGCTGCATAAGTTGCTTGAAGTGTTTGCGACATAGCGTTAAATAGCCTTTAACAAGTTAACCATTTCAATCGCAGTAAGGGCAGCTTCGCCACCTTTATTACCTGCTTTTGTTCCAGAGCGTTCAATCGCTTGTTCAATACTATCCGTAGTTAATACACCGTTGATCACTGGTAAGCCGGTGTCCAGGCCAACAACGCCTAAACCTTTGGCACATTCACCAGCAACAAAATCAAAGTGAGGCGTGCTACCACGAATCACGGCGCCAAGTGCAATAATCGCATCAAAACGATCTGAAGCGGCAAGTTTTTTTGCAACGACAGGAAGTTCCCAAGCGCCAGGTGCGTGAACAACAGTGATATTATCCTCTGATACGCCATGACGTTTCAACGTATCAATTGCACCTTCTAGCAAATGTTCAACCACAAAGCTATTAAAGCGACCCACTAAAATCGCGTAACGGCCTTCGCTCGCGAGATGTAACATACCTTCAATACGGCGAACTGCCATAGCAACCTCGATTATTTCTTAAGTTGTTTGTTGTGCGGTGATATATTCAACCACTTCTAAGTTAAAGCCAGATAGCGCGTTGAAACGTAATGGAGAGCTAAGCAACTTCATTTTTTCAACACCTAAATCACGTAAAATTTGTGCGCCTACGCCAATCGTTTGATATTGCTGAGAAAGCGCAGCATTGGATTTTGTTGGTTTTGGCACAGTCAAGCTGTCCAGTGCTGGACCTAAGTCTTGTAAGTGGCGTTGACCAATCCAGACCAAGACACCACGATCACTGTTGGCGATCTCTTTTAATGCACGGTCTAAGTTCCATGCCGGTTCGCCATCTTGTTTATTCAGTTTAAGTAAGTCGCGTGCTGGATTAAAGCCATGTACACGAACAGTGGTCACGCCGTCTTTCGGTTGACCTTTCACTAAAGCTAAATGAATGTCTGGGTTACCAATTTCGCGGTAACGATATAAATCAAATGTACCGTATTCTGTGTTAATGCTTTGTTGGTCAATACGTTCAACCGTTTGTTCATTGGTCATGCGGTAATGAATCAGATCGGCAATAGTCCCCATTTTCAAACCATGTTTTTCTGCGAAAACTTCAAGGTCTGGACGGCGTGCCATGCTGCCATCTTCATTAATAATTTCACAAATGACAGATGCTGGCTCAAGACCTGCTAAGCGAGCAAGATCGCAACCCGCTTCAGTATGACCGGCACGGTGCAATACGCCACCTGGCTGAGCCATCAATGGAAAAATATGTCCCGGTTGTACGATGTCTGCCGGTTTTGCATGTGCCGCAACCGCAGTTTGAATCGTGTGTGCACGTTCAGCAGGAGAAATACCGGTTGAAATACCTTGTGCCGCTTCAATTGACAAGGTGAAGTTGGTGCCGTGTTGTGCACCGTTAGCATCCACCATTAAAGGTAGATTGAGTTGCTGGCAACGGTCGCGACTCAGCGTTAAGCAAACTAAACCACGCGCATGCGTGATCATGAAGTTGATGTCTTCTGGACGCACGTGTGTCGCAGCAATGACTAAATCACCTTCATTTTCACGATCTTCATCATCCATCAGGATGACCATTTTTCCTGCACGGATATCTGCTACGAGCTCTTCAACGGTATTGAGCGGCATCAACCTTCACCTTCTTTTTGTCTCAAATGACATTTTGCTTGCATTGATTGCTGCATAGTCTAACGTGTTTTGACGTCATTTGCCTATGCTTATTGATTTCCCTAAACTGTCTATTGTTATACACAGTCGTGGAATGCTTGAAAAGAGGACTTTATTTTTAAAAGCCGTGATTATGCCCAATCTTTAAGCAGTTGAAATACATAAATAACGACAAGCTTATGCAAAATATTGATGATTGATTGGATTTTAAGCTGTTATTCCACATTACTAAAAAGGTAGATATGACGTTTTAAGAAATAAATATCGTTATATGCAGGCTATTTGGTAGGAATTTACGCTTTTTTATATGTTTACTAGTGTATTAGAAGAATAAACTTATCTTTAGTTGAATAGGCTGATCCATTATTGGGGTTAACTCATAATCTACTTTATAAAGATTAGGGATGCCGGTATGATGTCATCCACATATTTAACTTAATATGATTCACTAAAAAAGTTTATATACATGGAATTTCCAGAACAATCTCAGCTGAAAAAACTCCCTCGACTCAAAGCTCGTGGTGGTTTACAAGTGATGTATGCATCTATACGTGCATTACTGCTTCGGGAATTACAAACTCGCTTTGGTCAATACCGTTTAGGATATTTATGGGTCTTTCTAGAACCCTTATTAACCATTGGGATAATGGTGATACTTTTTGGTACAGTCATGCAAAAAACATTACCCGGTATGGATTATGTGGTCTTTTTAATTAATGGCATTATTCCCTTCTTTATGTTTAGAACAGGAGTGAGGCTGGGAATTAGTGCAACTGAGTCCAATCGGGGGCTGTTTAGCTATCGTCCAGTAAAACCGATCGATGCTTTGCTCGCGCGTAATATTCTTGAGTTTTTGCTGAAATTTACCGCTTATATCGCCTTTACTGCAGCATTTGTATGGTTCGGCTATAGCATCAGTTTTGGACAGATTCCGCAGCTATTGGGCTATTGGGCGCTCTTATTTATATTTATGTTGGCGTGTAGCCTGATTTTTATTGTGATTGGTGATTTCTCAAAAGAAATAGGGAAATTTCTTTCAGTGTTCTTTTTAATTCTTTACTTCCTGTCTGGTATTTTATATTCCATTCATATTATTCCAACGGAATATCGCGAATATTTATTATACAACCCCTTGATTCATATCTTTGAATTAATGCGCCATGCTGTTGCACCTACTTATAGTTTAGTACCGGGAATTAGTTTAAGTTACTTTATGATATGGATGATTATTTCTTTATTTATAGGATTGCTTCTGTATAAACGCTTTGAACGCCGTATGGTGAAATCAAAATGATCGAACTAAAAAATTTAACCAAATCATATGCAACGCCTAAAGGTCGGCATTATGTCTTTAAAGACTTAAATGCGATTTTACCTGAAAATAAAAGTGTGGCTCTTTTGGGTAAAAATGGGGCAGGCAAGAGTACCTTGCTGCGTGTGATTGGTGGGATTGACTATGCTGATTCTGGCAGGGTTATTACCAATAAAACCATTTCCTGGCCAGTGGCGTTGTCAGGGGGCTTCCAGGGAAGTTTAACGGCTCGGCAAAATGTACGTTTTGTGGCCAGACTTTATGTCAATAGTCATGAAGAAGTTGAACATGTGGTAAATTTTGTTGAAGAGTTTGCTGAAATTGGTAAATACTTTGATATGCCGATGAAAAGTTACTCGAGTGGTATGCGTAGCCGGATTGGTTTTGGTTTAAGCATGGCCTTTAATTTTGATTATTATTTGCTGGATGAAGCCGGGGCGGTAGGGGATGCTTCTTTTCGGAAAAAAAGTCAGGCTTTACTCGACGAACTCAAAGAAAACTCAAATATCATTATGGTTTCCCATGATTTAAAAGATTTGACCCGCAATTGTGATGTCGCTTTCCTGGTGCGAGATGGCAAAGCAGAATATTTCGATAATGTGCAAGATGCAGTAGAGGTATATAAAGCGTATGCAAGCTAAAATAAATAAGCGGCTTTGGATTGCCTATACCTGCTGTGTTCTCATTCCGGTATTGGTTATTGTATTTTATCTTTTTGCCTTTGCTAAAGATCGTTATGAGTCTTCTTCTACATTGCTGGTAAAGCAGGTGGCTGATACTGCAGTGGCTGATACTGCAGGATTAGGAGCTTTGTTGGGAGTGCCCAATACCAGTCGTGAAGACTCTCAGATTCTCAAAGAGTATATTGGCTCTCGCGATATGATTGAGCAGTTAGATCAAACCTTGAATTTGCGTCAGGAGTTTTCATCGGTTCGTGATCCGATTTTTGCATTGTCGGAAGATGCTTCAGTAGAAGACCTGGTCGAATATTTCAATAAAATGATTAAAGTCGAACTGGATGAGCAAACCATGATGCTACATGTGCATGCCCAAGGTTTCTCTCCAGAATTTTCACTGAAACTGAATCAGGAAGTATTGAAGCAAAGTGATCAGTTTATTAATGAAATTTCACAAACCATTGCGCAAGAGCAGCAGGTATTTGCACAGAAACAGTATGCAGAAGCGACAGCGCAGTTAGATGAGGCACGTCAGGCGGTGCTTGCGTATCAAAATGAAAATGAAATTTTTGATCCTGAATTGCAAGCCAAAGCTGTGGCTACGCTGATTGCAGGATTGCAGAGCAGTCTTGCACAACTGAAAACCGAAGAGCGGACTTTACTGAGTTACTTAACCGCTGAAGCGCCTCAAGTGGTGGCTTTGCGCAGTCAAATTGCAGCATTACAACAGCAAATTAATACTGAAAGTTCTAAGCTGACTTCACCGAATAATTTAAAGCTCAATAAAAATGTAGCGGACTTTGAAGCCCTGAAAGCGCAGGTTGAATTTGCAGCTGATCTTTATAAAATCTCTTTGGTATCTTTAGAAAAAGCTCGATTAGAAGCTTCACGTAAGCTCAAGAAATTGGTGGTGATTGCGACACCGCGTTTAGCTCAGGATGCTTTATATCCGCGTAAAGTCTATATCAGTCTGACTTCATTTATTTTATTGAATATTATTTTTGGTATTGGATTACTGATTCATTCCATTATCCGTGAGCACAGAGAATAAATTATGAAAAAAATTGCTTTATCAGTTTTATCATTGGCATGTGCAGCGGCAAGCTATGCATTTGAGCCAAATTTATTGCCAACAGAAGTGTCTCAGGCTTTGAATGGTGAAAACCTGGATCCAAGCAGTGCCAATAATGCTGCTCTATTAAAGAGTCAATCGGTGGTTGAGCTTTCTCCCAGTAGCTCAATGAAATACCCAGCTCAAAATCAGATGTTTGGTTCACAGCTGTTTAAAGGCGCTTTTGCTTCAACTGCAGGATCAACCTTCAATAGTAGTTATCAGATTAATCCGGGCGATAATATTAATTTACGTCTATGGGGCGCTTATCAGTTTAACGGTACTCAAACCGTCGATCCACAAGGCAATATTTTTATTCCGAATGTTGGACCGGTCAAAGTGGCAGGTGTTCGCAATGGCAATCTGCAATCGGTGGTTGAAGCGCAGGTACGCCGTATTTATGTCTCTAATGTCGGCGTGTATGCAGCCCTCGAGCAAGCCCAGCCCGTGAAGGTGATGGTTACTGGTTTTGTCAATCAGCCCGGTAATTATGGTGGTGTCGCCAATGATAGTGTCATTGCTTATGTGGACCGTGCGGGTGGGGTAGATCCAGAACGTGGCAGTTATATTGATATTAAAGTCATGCGCAATGGCCAAACGATTCAGCAGGTTGATTTGTATGACTTCTTGTTACAAGGTCAAATTCGTCCTTTTTCCTTCCGTGATGGCGATGTGATTGTTGTAGGACAGCGTACCCATACCTTTAATGTATCGGGTGAAGTCTATAACCAGAATGATTTTGAGTTTAATTCACCCGCAGTTACGCTGGCACAGGCATTGGCATTTGCCAAACTCAAACCAGGGGCGACCAATGTCAGTATTCAACGTCGACAGGGTGCAGAATACCGCAGTGAATATTACTCGCTGAGCCAAGCTTATAACGTAATGGTGGAAGATGGCGATATTGTCACTGTAACGGCTGATCGCTATGCGGGTACCATTCAAGTACGTGTCGATGGTGCACATAATGGTGCTCATGCCATTGTATTGCCTTATGGAGCCAAGCTCAGTGATGTCCTGACGCAACTGCAACCGAATGCTTTAGCTGAAGTTGAATCTTTGCAATTGTTTCGTCCTTCTGTGGCCAAGCGGCAAAAAGAAATGTTGAATGTTGCCTTAGATAAGTTAGAAGAAACCACATTCAATGCCCGCTCAAGCACTCAGGAAGAAGCAGCTTTGCGTTTACGCGATGCAGAATTGGTGAAGCAGTTTATTGCTAAAGCGAGACTAGTTGAACCTAAAGGGCAAGTAGTACTCAATCCAGATACTTTTCAAGATGTGATATTGGAACAAGGTGATATTTTACATATTCCAGAGAAAACATCAGTGATTATGGTACATGGGGAAGTTGCTTTCCCGAATGGTATTGAATACAGAAATGGATTGAGTGCCAAAAATTATATTGAGCAGGTCGGTGGCTTTAGCCAAAAATCGAATAAATCCAAAGTGATTGTGATTCGTCAAAATGGTAAAGCTGAACTTGTACGTAAAGGTGAGAAAATTCAGCAAGGTGATGAGATCTTAGTATTACCTAAAGCTCAGACCAAAGGGATTGAGCTTACTCGTGGTATTACGCAAGTGCTCTATCAAATTGCTGTAGCAGCTAAAGTGGCGCTGGATCTATAAATATGAATAAGGCAGATTTAGATAAAGCTATATTAGATTATATAAAAGCAAAAATGATGAATGAAACTGATGTATTGGAAGCAATATATCAGAAAGATGATTTATGGGATCAAAAATATTTTGTTAAGCAGTTAAGATTAATAGAGCTATACATTTTGACACATGACATCAAAAAATTAGTGGATTTAGATTCTTCAGTTATTGAAAGTAAGTACTTTTCTAATTTTTTTGAAAATGTTTGTGATGAGGCTAAAGCAAAGAAATATTTAGCAAATAGGGAATATGAAAAAATTTTAAGAAAATATGATAATTCTTTACATAATAATATCGAAATACTAAAAGCATGCTGTGAAGCAAGTTTTAGGCTGAAAAAATTTTTACGCTGTAAAGAAATTTCGACAATTATTCTTAGTCAAAAAGATGATTATTATATTTCGGAACTCATGGCGGAAAGTTGTATTAAACTAAATGCTTTGGATGAAGCATACAAATATTTAAAAAAAGCTATTGATATTAATCCAAAACTAATTTCTGCAAGAGTGAAAATGCTAACTATTGCAGCGCAGAAAGGTATTAAAATAACTACAAGTGAAATAAAAAATTTTCAAAAAATAGCATTAAATAAGAAAAAAAATGATTGGATTAGGGATCTTGCATATATTCAAAGCGCATATGGTATGTATGAAGAGAGTATAAGTAATATTGAGCAAATAAATATAGAAAACAGAACTGTATTTGATAGTTTATGTCTTACTTATAATTATGAGAAAAAAAAGGACTATCAAAGATCAGAATATTTTAGACAAAAAGCAGAAAATGAAAGTTTTAAATATTCTTATGAAGACAATAACAAAGATAACTTGTTAATAGTTTTTTCATCAACAGTAAAGTTTGAATTAAGAAAGTACGAGTATGATGCCGATAAAATATTTGTAGCTGATACCAGTATGAGTATGTATATTTATTCACATGAATTGATTTTTAAAAGGATAATTGAGGAAATTGGAAAGAAGAAATATAAGAAAATATCGGTTGTAGGTCTGTCTAAAGGTGGGTGTGGTGCAATACTAGTGTCAAAACTATTGAGAGAAAACACTGATTTTGAAATAAATATAAGTGTGGTTGTATTTTCAACACAAATAAAAATATATCCATATAATCCTAATTTGGTATTTCAAACTTATAGAAATTTCATGAAATATATAGCAATTAATCCAAATTTAATGAATTATCCAAATAGCTTGTATGATTTATCAAAATTAGATTTTGAGAAAGAAAATTATAAAATTACATTTATTTATGGGAATGGTTTCCCGATGGATGTAGAAGAAATGAAACATATCCAGACCAGTAAGTCAGTAGAAAAGTTAGAGCTTGCATATTCTGGGCATGGAACTAGTATTCCTTTGACTATTCCAGAGGGAAAGACATATGATAATTTACAAAGCATGTATAGCAAATTAAATATTACTGAAAATGATTTTAAGGAATTAGGTGGTAATAAAGTAGGAAGTCTTGTAGATGAAATTTATGAGATTTATAAAAACCCAGTTATGCGATTATCAACTTTTCTTTAGTAAGGCTTTTTAAAGTGTCTAAATTAACAAAATTTATTAAATCTCCTCGTGAATTTATTAAAGATTCAATTTACTTTGGTTATCCTGATTTATCTATAAATAAATGTGATAATTTGTTTTTTATTACAACGTTAGGTCAATTAAGAAATGCAGAAAATTTGATTGAAATTCAAGGGTTGAAAAACTCAAATTTAATTATTTTATATACTTTGGCTAATAAAAATATGCCAAATTTAATTAAAAAATCTGTTAATAAAAAATTATTTCAATCTATTGAAATGTTGAAAATTCCAAAAAGGCCATCAATTTTAGATATTTACAAAGCAAGGTACTTTATAAATAGCTATTTTCTGGTGTTGATAAAAGCAAAACCAAAAAAATTATTTCTCTTCAGTTTTGAGTCTCACTACACGATACTACAAAAAATTGCAAAAATAAATAAAGTAAAAATCTGTATCGTTGAAGAGGGTACGGGAACATATAAAAACAAAGCATCTATAGAAAAAATAGATAGCACGGTTAAAGAGAAAATATTAAAAAAACTACCATTGTTGAATAATTTTGATGGTTATTTTAATGAGGTGGATAAGGTTTATGCTTCTTTTCCAAATTTAATCCAAAAGGATTTTTCTGCTGAAGAATATAACACTTTTTTTTACCCAATCTTGCACGCATATAAAAATAATTTAAGTGTTTTGAGTAAATATAATATTACTAGCAATGATAGTATATATGTAAATCAAAGCTTTAATTTACATACAATTGATCATGTAAATAGTGCACTTACTATTTTAAATCAAATTTCATTGAAATTTAATAGTAATATATATATAAAAATGCATCCGAAAGATAGTGAAAAATTAAAGATAATATTTAAAAAAGAAACAGAACGGTTTGAAAATCTTATTTATATAGATGAAGAAAGTTTTTTGGTCGAACCTATGTTGAGTGCAGTGAACCCTAAATTAATCATTGGCTTAACATCGACATCATTGGTTTACGCCCCTTTAATAAGTAAGGGTACACAAGTTCTTTCAATTGCTAATGAGTTTATTAATAATATTGAATATAGTAAACGAAATGCAAGAGGTATAGATACAATAAAAGATCATTTTACTATATTGTATAATTTTAATAATATTTTTGAGTATTTTAACGGTGAGATTAAGCCACTTGGTAAAACCAAAAAAACTGAATTTTATTTTGAGGATTTTATCTTCTTTAAAATAGTCGGTGAGCTAGATTATTTTTATGAAAATGTTGTAGAGGGCTTGGATAATATTTGTTATGACTCTGAAGAGGAGTTATTTTATTTTTTTAAAAATAAGTATGGGGTTAATTCAGCTTTTGAAAAAATTCATTTAATTGATATTCTTTCGCTAGATTTTTCCAGCTATAAATTAAATAACGATTTTAGTTTTTTAGCTAAATACTTAAATGTATTAAAGTATAAGGTTGAAAACCCATATAAGTCTTTTTATTATTTGGTTCTTATTGTATCTCAACTTGGTTTTCTACCTAGCTACTTGGTGAATGATTATCTACTTTTATTGTATAAAAATGACCTTTATTTTAATAGAAAGGATGAGGTAATTTCAATTTTAAAAAATAATATTTCTATTATTGATTTTGAAAATATAAATAGATATATTTTATTTATTCCCGAAGTTTTTCTTAATAGTAAATCATGTGAGTTAAACTTATTAGCAAAATACAGTATTGATTTTTTTGAAAATAACCAAAATGAGTATGAGTGTTTCAGTGAATTTGAAATTTTTCTTGATATTTTTTTCAAGACTTTAATTTTCTTGAGAGATGGAACAAAATTTAATTTTGTTGATAGAAGAAATGAATTTTTAGATCAAGATTTGAAAAAAATATACTGTTTATGTTTGATGATTTCCAATAACCAAAAATTTAAAAAACATGATGAATTAAACACTAATAGTTCAGATTATAGCGGTTTTATTCTAATTCTTGAGGTTTTTTATAATACTAGACATAGTTTTTTAGATTTGAAAAAAAATCTAATTTTTATAGAAAAAAACAATATAGATAGTTTGTTTTTTGGTAATATTTTTCTTTCTTATTCTAGAAAGCTAAATAAACAGAAAAACTTCAATATTACTTTTGATCAGTTATTCTCAAAAGGTCTTCCAATTTCTACTTCTAATATTTTATATTTTATCGAAAATGATGAAGACTTTTTGAAAATGAGTGTATTCTTGGAGAGTAGGTATTTTGATAACCTAAACTACTGCGTTTATTATACTTGCGTTAAGAAATTTATTGACTTCTACTCAATTAGTAAGAATACTAAAGTATTTATTTTTTTCGAAAAATATGAAAATGTAGAGTTTAATCATCAAATTTTAACTGATGGTTATTTTTATAATGATATTGTAAGTTTAGAAGTATTTAAAAAATACTTTCAATTTTAATTTAAGTTGTTGATATGAAAAAGTTTTTTTTTATTACTGGTACTCGTGCTGACTTTGGTAAAATTAAACCTCTAATGAATTATATAGAAGGTCATCCTGAGTTTGAACTGCATGTATTCGTAACCGGTATGCATATGATGCAGAGGTATGGTGGAACTTTTCGTGAAGTCATTAAACAAGGTTATGTTAATGTATATTTACAATCTAATCAGTATTTAAATGAACCAATGTCATCTGTTTTGGGAAATACTATTTCTGCATTTTCAAAATCAGTCGAAGAAATCAAACCTGATATGATTGTTGTACATGGTGATAGATTGGAAGCGTTAGCTGGTGCTACTGTGGGAGCGCTAGCTAATTGTTTAGTCTGTCATATTGAAGGTGGTGAATTATCTGGTACAGTTGATGATATTATTAGACATTCAATAAGTAAATTATCTCATATACATATGGTTGCGAATGAATCAGCTAAATCTAGATTGATTCAAATGGGAGAATCAGAAAATAAAATTTTTATTATAGGTTCGCCTGATCTTGATGTTATGAGTTCGTCTAATCTACCAAAATTAGAAGATGTAAAAAGAAGATACAATATTGACTTTGATAAATATGCAATATGTATGTTCCATCCGGTAACAACTGAATATTCAGAATTTAAGCAATATGCTACAAATTTCTTCAAAGCTATTAATGAATCAGAAAAAAATTATATTGTTATATACCCTAATAATGATTTGGGTTCTGATTTTATAATTGATGAAATTAAAAAATTAGATATATTAAAAAATAAAATTTTTCCCTCAGTTGAGTTCGAATCTTTTTTAGTATTGTTGGAGAATTCGGAATTTATTATAGGGAATTCTAGTGCTGGTATCCGCGAGGCATCTTTTTATGGAGTACCAACTGTGAATGTGGGTACACGCCAAAATAAGCGTTTTTTTAGTAAATCTATTATAAATTGTTCATATGTAACTAATGATATTTTAGATGCTATTAATAAATGTTTACTTTTAGAAAATATTGAAATTAGCCATGAATTTGGTGATGGTAGTAGTATAAGCCGTTTTAAAGATGCAATTAATTCTGAAAACTTTTGGAATACCTTATTGCAGAAAGATTTTGTGGAGTTTATTCAATGATTGTTGCGATAATTCCAGCAAGAGCTAATTCTAAATCAGTAAAAAATAAAAACTTGGTAAAAATAGGTGATGACTCATTACTGGCTATAACTATTAAATCAGCTAAAAATTCAGGTATATTTGATAAAATTATAGTAAGCACTGATGGTATTCAAATAAAAAATGAAGCCATTAAATATGGAGCGACTGTTATAGATCGTCCTCAATATTTAGCATTAGATAATTCTAAATCTATAGATGCTGTTTTACATGTAATTTCTGAACTAGGATTGAATAGTGGTACAAGTATTTTACTTCAACCTACTAGCCCTTTTAGAACTAGTACACATATAAAAGAGGCTTATTCTGAATTCATTAGAAATTCTGATAAAAATAGTTTAATTTCAATAACTGAATCTGATGTTCATCCCTATAAAATGTTATTGAAATCTAAAGATGAATATATATCATTAGCTGATATTGAGTACATGGAATATCCGCGTCAGGATTTACCCAAAGCATATCAAATCAATGGTGCAATATATATTAATAAAATTGAAAAATTATTAGATAGTAAAAATTTTTTTATCAGTCCTGTTTCATATTACGAAATGGATAAATCTAGTTCTTTAGATATTGATTATCCAGAAGATTTATACGAAGCAAATAGAATCTACTCGCTTAGGAATAACGTCAATGACTAACCCTTCATTTAAAATTGGTAATCGTTCTGTAGGTTTGGATTATGACCCTCTAGTGATTGTGGAAATTGGAATCAATCACGAAGGTTCATTAGATACAGCTATAGCAATGGTTGATGCGGCTTATAGTGCGGGTGCTGAAATTATAAAACATCAGACACATATTGTAGAAGATGAAATGTCAGATGAAGCTAAGCTAGTCATACCAGGTAATACAAATGTTTCAATCTATGATGTCATGGCGAGATGTGCTTTGAATGAGTCAGATGAAATCAAACTAATGAATTATGTAAATTCTAAAGGTATGGAGTTTATCAGTACTCCTTTCTCACGTGCTGCTGCACATAGATTACATAAAATGAATATTCCTGCTTATAAGATTGGTTCTGGTGAATGCAATAATTATCCTTTAATTAAATTAATCGCATCTTTCGGGAAACCTATTATTTTATCTACAGGGATGAATAATATAGCGTCGATTAGAAAATCCGTTGAAATTATTCGATCATATGGAGTGCCTTACGCATTATTACATTGTACTAATATCTACCCAACACCATATGAACTTGTACGTTTTGGTGGAATGGAAGAATTAATCAAAGAGTTTCCAGATGCGGTAGTAGGTCTTTCGGATCATACTATTAATAACTGGGCATGTTTGTCATCAGTTGCTCTAGGAGCCAGTATACTCGAAAGACATTTTACTGATGATATGTCCAGACCCGGTCCAGATATAATTTGTTCGATGGATCCTTCAAATTTAACTGAGCTAATTCAAGGATCTTGTGCGATTGCAAAAATGCGTGGTGGGCAAAAAGAACCGGCAAATGAAGAGCAAGTTACAATCGATTTTGCATTTGCTTCAGTTGTTGCGGATGATCATATAAAAGCTGGAGAGAGTTTTACAGAAGAAAATATTTGGGTCAAAAGACCGGGAACGGGTGACTTTAGTGCGAATGATTATGAATCATTAATAGGAAAAATCGCTGCAAAAGATATTAAAAAAGGGTCTCAGTTAAAATTTGAAGACGTTAAATAAAAAATAAAGTGAGTTACTGGGGTAACTCACTTAAATAATATAAAATCAAATTGCTTTAATATATTATAATCCTCAATAATTTGATTGTTTATCCCAGTTAATTTTATGTATGTAGGAGTAATACTGATAGGTATTGTATTTTGACTTATCATTTTTGAAAGTATTAAAGATGTTGAGTTAAGCGAAATCACGTATTTTGGTTTGCTAATTTGTATTATATCCTCTGCACTAATGTATTTGTTCTTTAAAATTATTATGTTTTTATCTTTAATTTTTTTTTCAATTTCAATAGTATGTTCTATAGTATTATTTGGGTGTAATTTTAAATAAATTTTTTCTACATCATGAAAGCTTGAAATGATGCTAATAATGGCTTCTATGTCTATATTGTAATTTTGATTTAGAAATATTGCATCATTGTGGTTTGGCATATCAAGGGATGTTAAATTTTTATTTTTTAGGGGTAAGTAGGGTATAAATAAGATATAATTTTCTGATTTTATATATTTTTTTGCATAATTAGGATGTGTGCAATAGTAGTTTTTAAATTTTAACTCATTATTGAATAATGAATTAAACAATTTGTTTTTAGTATAGTTTTTTTTAAAAAATTTATAATTAACTAAACCATCTTCTATTAAATTCATTTCACATTGATTTTTATAAATTTTTGCAAAGATATTATTGTAACCCATGCAATTGAAGAAAAAAATTTTTTTTGATGCAATAATTTTATTAATTAATTTAAATATAATCATAAAATAAATATATTTTAAAGTTCTAATCCTATTTGGTTTGAATGATAGTGGAATATAGATTAATTTTAATTTATTATTTTCCTGTTTAAATGTTCTAAAATGATCAAGATTCCCTTTTCTCCCAAAAAAAATAAAAGCATTGTTGGTTAAGTTATTTTTTTCACAAAAAATTAAAGATTTTTTAAGTTGATTGTAGCTTGAAGTTAAGAATAGGTTTTCAAAGGTTTTTGTTTTTAATTTAAACATAAGATAAGAAATTCAATTTGAAGTATAAATATATATTCTATTATGTATGATAAATTTTGCAAATATAGAGTTTTTTAGTATAATTGAATTCAAAATTTTTATGAATATCTATGATAAGTGGTAATACCAAAACTTTAAAAATTCCTTTTATTGAAAAGTATACAAGTGATTTTTTTGTTTTACCGTCCCTATATTTAGCAGGCTGGGGACGTAAAAAAAGCTTTTTTAAGGCCCAAGCACTGGCTCAACAAAAGGGTTTAAAAGCGTTATGTCTAGAGGATGGTTTTATCCGTTCTTTAGGCTTGGGCAAAGATGGCTATGCGCCTCTTTCTCTGGTTGTAGATGAAACAGGGATTTATTTTGATGCCTTGCAATCATCCGACTTGGAGCAACTGATTCTTCAACCCGAAAAAGAAGAGTTAAATCTACGTGCTGCACATGCCATTCAGACCATTCTGAATCATAAAATCACCAAGTATAATCAAAAATTTCAAAGCATAGATTCAGCTCAATTTAATCAAAATACCCAACATATTTTAGTGATTGATCAGACCTATGGTGATCAATCTATCAAATATGCAGGTGCTACGCCAGAAACCTTTAAGACCATGTTGGCACAAGCTTGTTTAGACCATCCAGCAGCCACCATTTGGGTCAAAACCCATCCAGATGTGCTGGCAGGCAAAGCACAGTCACATTTCCAGCCACAAGATTTAGCGTCTGTAAATATTCAGGTCTTAACTGAAGCCTATAATCCGATTGAATTGTTGGGTCATATGGACGAAATCTATGTGGTCAGTTCGCAGCTTGGCTTTGAAGCCTTGTTGTGTGGCAAGAAAGTTCATTGTTTCGGCGTGCCATGGTATGCAGGCTGGGGTCTAACCAATGATATGTTTGCTCCTGTGGGGGTTCTTCAGGGACGCCGAGGAGTTAATCGCTCCTTGGAACATCTTTTTGCCTGTGCTTATCTAAAATATGCGCGCTATGTTTCACCAGTCACACATAAACGCTGTGAGCTAGAAGAGATTATTGATCTGCTTATACCGAATATTGAAGTACAAGCAACTTTACCCTTAAAACTTACAGCCTATGGTTTTAGCGCTTGGAAGAGGAAATTTATACGAGATTTTTTAGCTTTTCCAAAAGGTGAAATTAATTTTAAAAACTTCTTCAGACCAAATCGAAATGATCATATTTTGGCTTGGGGGAAAAAAGCCAAACTATTAAAAGATAAAGGCTATAAAAATGTGATAACAGTCGAAGATGGTTTTATTCGTTCGATTGGTCTTGGGGCCTCACTGATCCGTCCCTGTTCTTTGGTGTTTGATGATGTGGGTATTTATTATGATGCAACACAGCCTTCTAAAATAGAAAATTTACTCAAAACGACAGAATTGACTTCTACGCAGTATGAGCGTGCCCAGAATCTGCGTGATTTATTGGTTGAACTCAATATTTCCAAATACAATGTGGGTATAGCAAAAAAGTTAACTAAACCCTCAGAAGATCAAAAAATTTTATTGGTCATCGGGCAGGTTGAAGATGATATGTCGGTGCAATTGGGGGGAGTCGAAATAAAGACAAACCTTGCTTTGCTTAAAGAGGTTAGAAACAATAATCCAAAGGCATATATCATTTATAAGCCTCATCCTGATGTTCATGCTGGCCTTAGAGTGGGCAAAATTGAAGGGCAGGTCGTGTTGAAATATGCCAATCAAATTGAATTGAACTCTTCAATTTTAGAATGTTTTGAAATTTGTGATGAGGTGCATACCATTACTTCATTAAGCGGTTTTGAGGCATTGTTAAGAGGATTAAAGGTATATTGTTATGGCATGCCTTTTTATGCGGGTTGGGGCCTAACACAAGATAAATTTCAGTGTGATAGACGGAATAAAAAAATAGACCTTGATACTTTGGTGTATGTGACACTTGTAGAGTATGCGGTATATAATATCAAAAAGACGACAAGTATGAATATCCCACTCGTTTCTCCTGAAGATGTTATTTTATACATTCAAAGCCAGATGAATTTTCCAGCCGAAACTTCAAAAGAAACATGGAAGGATATTTTTTTAAAGTTTAGAAAAATTCAGAATAGGTAAAACTCATTCATGTCTATACATGTAGATAAATTATTGCTGGCGAATAAAGTCTTACTCTTACAGGGGCCCATGGGTGATTTTTTTTATCGTTTAGCACAATGGTTAAATGGTAAAAATATTGAATGTTATAAAATCAACTTTAATGGTGGCGATCGGTTTTTTTATAAATCCAAAGAGAACGTTTTTGATTATCAAGGACGTTTAGGCGATTTTTTAGGGTGGATTGAGGCTTTTTTAATAGAGCATGAAATAGATGCTATTGTTTGCTTTGGTGATTGCAGAAAATATCACAAGTTGGCAAAAGTAATAGCAGAAAAAAATAATATTGATTTTTTTGCTTTTGAAGAGGGTTATATTCGGCCTAATTACATCACTTTTGAGCAAAATGGCGTTAACTTTTTCTCTAATTTTTTGAACCACTTAAATAATACACAAGTCTCAGAAAATCGTAATGATTTAAATTCCAATATCACTGATGTACAACATAGATACTATAAAATGGTTGCGAGTGTTATTACTTATTATATTTTATGGGTTTTATTTTCTTTTAAATACCCGAATTATGAGCATCATCGCGGTATTCATCCAATAAAAGAATTGGGATTTTGGACGTTATCAGGTATTAGAAGCATTGAAAATAAACTGTTTGAAAAGCGTAAATTTAATAAATTTTTAGAGGAAAATTCAAAAAAATATTTTATTTTTTCTTTGCAAGTACATAATGATTCGCAAATTAAAATACATAGTGATTTAAAGAATGTAGAAAAGTATATTGAACTGGTTTTAAAAGATTTCGGTCTGCATGCAGATCAGTCAATGCATTTGGTTTTGAAACATCATCCAATGGATAGGGGATATCGAAATTATAGAAAATTAATTAATCAATATGCCAAGCAATTCCACATTCAAGGGCGAGTTCATTATTTTTGTGATATACATTTTCCTACCCTGTTAAAGCATGGCTTAGGTTTGGTGACCGTTAATAGCACCACAGGTATTCAGGCATTATTCCATCAAATACCGGTTAAAGTGCTTGGTTTTGCTTTATATAATTTACCAAAACTTACCAATCAATATGCTTTGTCCAAGTTCTGGACAAATCCCGGAAAGGTTGATTTTCATTATTTCTCTTATTTCCGCAGAGAGCTTATCCTCTATTCACAATTGAACGGTTCTTTTTATGGTATTTCTCCTTGGAAAGAAGTTTATAGCAATCAAGCCGTAATTGCTAATCAAGAAGATCCAGAGAAACAAACTAAAGTTGTTTAAATGTGGGGATTAGCCTTCTTTAATGAAGAAATTTCATGTGATAAAAATACTAATGCAGGGGTGAGGGTGAGTAGGACAACTCGAACTCCTAACTCATCTTTGGTAAGATCACTAAGATTTAATTCTATCAGCCTCTGAAAAACAGACAGTTAATACGCTAATTTGAACCATAAAATTCTTGAGGGAGGATTTTATTTTTAAGCCACTCTGCGGATGGTTGTAATTATAATTTTCTATTCAATTTGATCTGCATGTTTGTGTATCTGGAATATCATTCAAATAAACCTTCTTATTTTGAGTATCTTTATAAAGTTTTAATCATACATCTGACTTTGTGGACTCTTAATCGGTATTGTAGAAATATGAAAGCCAAGTATTTGTATTAATTGAAGTATCGGCTTTGTCATATAAAAACTAAACATGCTCAACTATTCTAGGCAAATTTTGCGAATTCTACCTGTCCTAGCTCATATTCATGAGTAGATACCTAATGATTTTTAACATCTCATTTTATGGTTATTTGGTGATATATCCTTAAAATTTTCAGAACAGATAAACATCAACAAGAAAAAAGCCCCCATCTTTCGATAAGGGCTTTTTAAATCTGGAGCGGGAAAGGAGACTCGAACTCCCGACCCCAACCTTGGCAATAGTCACCGACATAAATTACACTAATTTAATTAGAATAACTTTTAAATATATATATATAAAACATATATATATATTATTTTTATTTTTTAATGTAGTTTAAGATAGGGTAAAGTAACAAGAAGTTGGTCACTTTAAAAATTATGAAGATTCAACAATAATTACCAACATAACAAGAATGTTGATACAGGTGAAATAGATACTTTTTACCATTTGATAAATTATTTTTGAAGAGACTATCCTATGATAGCTTTGGACTGCTCCCAGTATCCTAGACACAAGATAGCTTCATTTGAAGCTGCCTCAAATGCTTCTGGACTCATTCCATCAAGATGCGAATGGCGCCTGATTCGATTTTAAAAGATAAAACAATGGCTGTTATGTTGTGTTGATGATTGATGATGATGTTGTTATTCAGCAATTAAAATGTCTGGTTTATGATGGTTTTCACCATCATGGACTGGATATAAAGTAAGCATCCGCTGAATCCCATTGCTATGTTTTAACGAGGTTCAGGTTTCCAACGATGAGGTAGCAAATCCTCAATTTCTGTGACTTTATGGGTGGGTAGTCTTTTTAGGACATCAC
>NZ_JABERM010000034.1:0-12559 GCF_013004295.1 Acinetobacter sp. ANC 5414 | reverse complement strand
ACTCTTGTGCAGCTTGGATTTTAGCTTCAGTAATTTTTTGACTTTCCGCTTGATAAGCCTTTTCCTTGGCATCTAAGTCAGTAAGACCCTTTACAGCTAAATCAATTGCAGCTTGATTACCAGTTTTTCGCGCCTCAAAAAGCTGTTGCTCAGCTTGAATGCGCTCATCACTTATCGCCTTGTAATCAGCCTTATGTTTTTCTTCCTGAGCTTTTAATTGATCAAGGGTTTGTTGACTACTTACTATACGTTCCTGATTTTTTTCATCCTCAGTTTTGCGTATATCCTCAATAGCTGCCTTTGTAGCCCCTTTACTTTCAAGCGCAAGTCTATTTGCCTCTGAAGCATTTTTTTCAGCTTGTCTAAATAACGCATCAGATGCATTTTGAGCTTGTGCAGCCAACGCATCAAATCCGAGAAAATCAAGCACTGATGCGCTAAGTGAATAAATACCACCTGAAATAAATTGAATACCAGCAAGAAGTAACTTAAGCGCAATATTTAGACCTGTAGCTGCGTCTGAAACTACACCTAGAGCGATTTTAAAAACATTAAATAATGTAGTTAAGCCACTTACTTCTTCTTTACCATTTAGAATTGCATTAAATAGAGGTGCAATAGCATCCAGAGTTGATGTAAAGGCACTCCATGCTGTTTCCGCGATGCCCGCCAAATTGGAAATTAAACTTTTAACAGTGCCATATACCGCAGATAAAGTACTACTCAATGCCTCAATTGTAGAAGAATCAATCTCAGACAACTTATCTTGAAACCAACCAACTCCCGCAGCTACATCATCAAAGAATAATTTTAGAATCCCTAAATTATCAGCAATTATTGATAAAGCATTTGCAATAGTTGCACTTGATCCATTGGCCTGATCCATCTCACCAATAATTATCTGCCACTGTGTTGAGATTTTAGTTAATGCATTGCCAATTGTTAAAGGCATTTTGCTATATGTAGCTTCAACCTCACTGGCTTGGCTTTGAAGAGCTTTAACGACTCGTTCAGCACCCAACCCGCCATTTTCAGCCATCTTGCGGAGTTCACCAGTGGTTACTCCTAAACCACGTGCCAGTGCTTCAGCAACACCATAGCCATTTTCCATAATAGAGTTGAATTCTTCACCACGAAGAACACCACCCTGCATGGCTTGAATAAATTGCTGTACTGCTGCTTCACTTGCTTGTGCCGAACCACCTCCAATTTGAATGGCCTGTGTAACTGTTTTGGTGAGATCTAGTGCTTGCTGCTGGGTCATCCCCATGTCTTTACCAACAGCATTCAGTCTTGTGAATAGATCACCTGTAGCATCAAGACTGGAATTAGTTGCCAGTGCCACCTGATGCACACCAGCGATTGCCGATGTAAAGTTACCACCATCTTTAGTTGCAATATTGATACGTGCAGAAAGGTTGGTATACGTATCCGCTGCTTCAGCAAGTTCACGAATACCCAAGCCAACACCTAAGGCGGCCATAGCGCCAACGAGTGCGGTCACGGCGAACTTCGCACCATTAAGCCCTTTTTGCGCTGTCTGTGCTGCACTATCAGTCTCATTGAGCTTTGTATTGGCTTTACCTACTTCAGCATGAAAATTATTAAATGCCTGGTCAGCTTGTTGTACTTCTTTTTCGAGTTGATCAACCTGAAGCTTGGCTTTTTCAATATCAGCAGGCGCAACATTAGTTTTAGAAAATGATTCGAGATTTTGTTTTGCTAAAGCAAGATCGCTTTTAAGTTGATCCAAAGCTTTATGAGTTTTATTACCGAAATCAGTAAAGTTATTCGCTGTAGATTTCGCATTATCCCCAGC
The DNA here is from genome assembly GCF_013004295.1 of Acinetobacter sp. ANC 5414. Taxonomy (NCBI): domain Bacteria; kingdom Pseudomonadati; phylum Pseudomonadota; class Gammaproteobacteria; order Moraxellales; family Moraxellaceae; genus Acinetobacter; species Acinetobacter sp. ANC 5414. Next base: position 10,740 of record NZ_JABERM010000034.1, on the reverse strand, counting down.
ATCTTTGATAATTCCAGTAGCTGCATTAAGGGACTGCGTAAGCTTGTCTGCTAGCTCAGTTGTACCTTTAGGAATGATATTGTCAAGCTCTTTCGAAACTTCTGCGGTAGAAGCTGATGCGCCATCAGCTGAGCCTTTATATGCCTCAAATGCGGTTTTTACTTGCCGAACACCGGTCTCAAGTTCTTTTACTTCTCTAACTGCATTACCAATATCTTCTGGTGTGGCATTGGTTGCAGACAAATAATTAAGATGTAACTTGGCTTGCTTCAAGTCTTCTTGCAAACCACTTAAAGCTTTTTGCCCATAATCACCCAGCTGCTTTAAGTTATCTGCACTTAAGTCGGCATCACCACCCATTTCCTCAAGTGCTTTTGAAGCGCTGGTTAATTCAGTAACCAATTGTGCAACTTTCTGCTTTGTTTCAGATGGGACTAAATTACCAACTTCAGATGATGATTCTGAGCTTGCCTTTTTTAACTTATCTGACTCACTTTTGATTGAGTCAAAGACAGCCTTCATCACTGTTTCAGAATTCTTTGCAGTGCTTACTAACCCCTTGTTATCAGCATCCAGTATTAATTTGAATGTTAAATTTTTTCCAGACATGCTGACCTCTAAATTTTAGGCATAAAAAAACCACCTTTCGGTGGTTGGAACTGGTATTAAAAGAGCACCCGAAGGTGCTTTTATTTATTTACAAATCTGATTCCAAGCTTTTTGAAACTCATCTGAATTCATGTTTTCACCGTCAACAGCTATAACTGTAGAACTCGCAATAAAGCGCCTAAATCCAGTGTAACCTCCAAAGCTGTTCTTACTATTTACTTCACCACAGTTACCATTCCGGTTTCTTATTTCAGCACTATCAGGATCTTTTAGAAATTTCTTTAAAGCAATTTCTGAATCAACTTCTATACTAATTTGTCTGTCTCTTTCTTGTCTTTCAGCATCTTTTAATCTTTGCTCTTCAGCTTTTTTAGCTTCCAATTCATATCTTTCATTTTCGAGTTTAATACGGTTTACTTCGCGATCTTTTAGCTCCTGACTTGCTGTTCCATCTTTTAAGGCGCGCTCTTCAGCTTTACTAATAAGATTCCCGCTAATTACCATAAGGATTAATGCAATAAACACAAACCAACGTTTCATTATTTTTTTATTTAAAATGCCATCAATCTTATTTTGGAAAATCGGTAACAATAAAATTCCAGCCAAAATGGCTAGAACGCCACCAATAAAACTAGTTGAGAATGCTCTCAACCCCGCAAAAATAATTAAAATTCCGAAAAACCAAGACAATATTAAAATTATGCGTTCACCCACAATCATCACTCCCAATTAATACTATAAATAGCTCCATCAACAAGCGTTATCTCATATGGTGCATTGTTGAGCGAATAACTATAGGTAATTGCTTTATGTGGCCAACCCTTGCGATCGTGAATAACATGGCTATATGAAGATTCTGGATTGCCCAGAACATCAATCATTTTGCCGTATGAATTACCGCGCTCCACGAACCCTGTACTACCCCGAACTGAATCAACACTCACCGCATAAGCAGATGAACACACTGCCAAAATAATCGCTAAAACAAGTTTTTTCATGAAGTTATACCCTCTTTTAAGAGAGAATAACAATTCAGTTAATAAAAGTCATCTGTGTATTATTCCTTCAATTCCTCAAAGAACTTTTTAAATTCTTTGGCATTTGCATGATGTGCTGACCGAATCACGCTCGATAGATACTGCAGTTTATTTTTATGATCTTTTTGAGCTGACTTTAAATACTGGTCAAATGCACCGTATGTCATATTCATAATGTCATCATGGCGATGACCAACACTGATTAAGTACTAGAATGAATCAAACCATGTGGATTCTGTTTGAGTATTTTTCTTAATACCACGCTTTGGCTTTTCATATTTGAAATATGCTTGGTTTACCAGAAGTGCCATCTTAAGCAATTGCTTAAAAGCCTGTTCATTTAAAGCAAGTTTGAATAGAGATTCATTATCCAAATCGGTTGCGCATGCCATCATTGAAATAACCTGAGTACCATGAGCCGAAAATAACTCATTTAAAATATCATCTGAATGATCTTTATCTTTAATGAAGTTCTTAATCACTTCGGCATGCGTCGCCCAAGTATCAAAGTCTTTCATTTGGATCTGGCGTACTTCGATATCATCAAGATTGATACTTCGATTTGTTGCTAAGAAAAAATCATTCATGATGGAATCTCGGGTATAAATTTTAGGCATTAAAAAAAGCACCCAAGGTGCTTTTGTTTATACTGCTACAGATTTTTGCTGGGGTTTGGATCATCTTTTATTAACGCTGTATTTATAAAGGATTTACTATGAAAAGCATGATGTTTATCAAACCACTCACAGAAAGAAGCCCGATCATCACTTAGCTCTGTAATAGTCATAGCTGGACCACCTGACTTTAGGAAAACTACATCATCTTCTTTAAACTCACTCACAATACAACTCTCAATCCTTTAAAGTATTAGATTTATTTATAGCTGAAAATGTATTTTTTTCAAGTATTAAAAAACCACCTTAAGGTGGTCATAACTCATACAGATTTATATGTCAGATTAAATCGGAATAGTTGTAATGGTTCTTTGTAGGTGGGAAATAATTATCATCCCAAAAATTAAAAATGTCAGAGCAATTGTTGTAGAGTTATATATTCGCATTTATTCACTATCATATTTACAGGTTCACAAGATACCTAACTGTTGTTACAAAAGCAAACAACTTATTATTTTTAAATATTTTTTAGATTACCACCCTAAGATGGTTTTCTCACCAGACTCTCATCAATAAAAAGGTTATTCAGGCGAAACAGGCACAAAAAAAGACGCTGATGCGCCTGTGGGGTTCTTTGTGCCTGTAGTGGGTTACGCAGCTGCTGGAATAGTCACTACATGTCCATATAAACCCATTGTAGGATCTAATTCTTTGGTCATATCTGACAAAGCCTGACCCGAAATTGAATACTGACCCAATTCTTCATGGATCAATGGAAAGTTAGTTTCAGGTGATTTTTTAGTTCGCCATAACGTTACCGCAACATTATCGCCATTTGCCGTATTAATACCTTTAAAAAAGAGCTGATACTCTTTTTCAAAGTCCGATGCGAATGTTGTATGTGTTACTGCACCAGTTGTATAACTCGCCAAAATAGGCATGGTTAGATCAGCCACATCATGGAAAATCACAGTACCGAGTTTAGCATCTAGTGTGTAATCTTCTAGATCCAATGTCTTAGGTGTGCCACTGGTTGAATCCTTGAATGTAACTGTTTTCAGGTTATAGCCTTCCAGTTTGATTTCCTGACCAGCAACTACAGTACCTAAAGACACATCTGTTTCAGATTTAGTCGCCACGGCATGATTCATACCTGACAAGATGTATTCAAGGTTCTCAGGAGTAACTTCCTCTAGCTGCCCGGAGAAGTTCACTGATGTAGTAGTAATCATGGTGAAGTCAGTGGTTCGTTTACCAGACATTGATTCCTGATGCTCAATCACATCAGCACCGATCTCCAATTCAAACTCTGGTACGTTTCCGATATGGCGCATTGCACCAGCTATACCGTTTACAATCTCTGCCAGGTAGAACTTACCGTGTAGAGAAATATAGTTATTCTTAGCCATTACTTTTCGTCCCCTGTGGTTTTCTTGGCTGGAGCAGCAGCTTTTACTTCAGGTGCTTCCTGAATTGTGCCATCTGCCAGTAACTTTTTAATTTGAGCATCATCCAGCCCACCAACAACATCGCCCTTTTGAAAGCGACCTACTGGCTGTAATGCTTTGTATTGTTTCGCCATGACTGGCTCCTAAATGAATTTTTGAGATTCAAAAATAATTGTGATGTACGCAAAGCCCGGACTGTATCCATCCCGAACCGATATAAAATCCAGTGCAGTGCGTGATGCTTGAGGCTGCCAGCCGGAAAGCAACTGAATAACCTTTTCAGTCAATAACCCCGCCTCATCACTTACAGCTCGCCCATCTGTCATTTGTGATTGAGCATTACGACAAGCAACCGTGACTGCCCATTGCTGACCAATCTGGTTGATAGTTCCGCGACCTGCACTTGCCTTTTTATCTATACGGACAAAATTGACATGTGCCGATGGTGTAACTTGCGACATCTGCGTCACACTGACCGAATTTAGTGGTGTATAAATCTCTAGAAATTCTGGAATCTCTTTCAGTTTTTCTACAATTTCATCACGCACCGCGAAGAAGGTGCTCATCTATAAAACTCCCGACAATATTAAGAATTGAGGCTTCATCCTCAGCATCAATGCCAAGAAAAGTTCTTGAGGGAATATTGACCTCTTTTACTTTTCTAAATTGACCAGCAACAGCAAAAGTAATGTACTGGCCATTTTTAGGTGTGATGTGAGCACCGTAATGAAAGACATGGGCGTAAATTTTATTTGACCCCCACTCCACACCATTGTTAAGGACGTTGTGGCTCATACCATGAGGTAATCGGATAGTAACTGATTTACCATCCAGCTCTGCGGTCTGTGTAATACGTTTCTCAACACCATCTGGTCCTAGCTGTGCATGCTGTACATCAACGATATAAATATATCCATCTCGGCTTTTTGCTTCTCTTACACCAGCAGTGAAATCACCCTCATTCTCAGAAGATGCCAAATCCCATGCACGTACTTGATGGATTATGTCGGCAGGTAATGCATCCACGATTTCAATATTGTCGGGTTTAAAAAAACCACCGGCTGGTGGTGATGGTCTCTGTCTATACTGTCCAGCAAACACATAAGGTGCTGCTAATTCCATTCGTTCAAGCGTTTCAATGTTATGTTTCGCTGGCCATAGTGCCGATCCATCAGGCTGAATAGCTGAAAGCTCTAAGTGCTCCCATTCCTCACCATTACCACCATCAAGCAGCCAACCTGCCAAATCTTCTTCATGCAAACGCTGCATGATGACAATGATCGGTGTATCTGGTGAGTTAGTCCGAGATTCAAGCGTGTTTTGAAACCATTCAATCACACCTTTACGAATCGTATCTGAACGAGCTTCACTAGCTTTGTGTGGATCATCGATAATAATTGCCCCACCAAAGCTGTCTCGAAACTTACCAGCACCAAAACCTGTAATGGTACCGCCAGTACCTTGTGAATAGCAGACACCACCTTCAGCTGTTCGCCAGTCATCCTTAGCTTTACTGTCATCACGTAATGCGAAATCAGGAAATACGCGTTTATACGATGCTTCCTGTACCAAGTTTCGTGTCTGGAAAGCGTTATTTGCTGCTAATGTAGCTGAATAGCTGACATGAATAAATTCACTGTCAGGCGCTTTACCAAAGCACCAGGCCATGAAATTAATCACTGCTAATTCTGTTTTAGAATACCGTGGTGGAATGTTGATAATGAGTCGTTTGGTTTCACCACGATACACCCTCATCAGTGCATCACATACCACGCGATGGTGCCAGTTATGCAACCACTTGTACTTACGGCGTTCCTTAAACATGAAACGTGAAAAGAAATACAGATCCTCTTGAGCTTCAATCTGTATCGCCAGTTCACGCGCTGGGTCAGTATTCATCTAAGACCTGCTCCCTTGCTTTCAGGTAGCTATCCGTAGGTACATTCTGATTGATGGTTTCTATCGGCTTACCGTCTTTACCAGTAATTTCCTGTTTGGTCACGCGTCCATCTGTTTCTTGAAACGCTTGCTTCAAAAGATTTTGCTTTGCACGTTTATTCCGCCCAGAATCCTCATACATCTTTTGAAGTTCCATAAGCCGAAAAGCCTTATTGGCAATCGCAATATCTTCAATATTTTCTCTAAAGTCTTTGCGGGTTTTCTCAAATAAATCTTTTAATTTCTTACTTAGATTACGCCCTGCATATTTTGTAGGGTCATAGCTATGGCATTGCTTACGATCAATCTTGATCTTGTATATTTCTTCTACCGAGTCTGCTACTTATTGAGGGGTATCAAAGCAAGCAAGAGACTGAACTATAAACATTTTTACAGGCTCCTTTAGTGCTGCCATAAATACCTCTTTGTCGTTCTACGTCGTACAAGATAGCCAAAAAAATAGAGCCACTTAGCTCTATCCAATTACACAGTTCCTACAACACACAGCAATATTCGTTTCAGATACAAACGGCGCATTCTTGGCAATTTCCAAAAGTCGCTTAACAGATTCGTCTGCACCCCATCGTTTTGTTTCACCAAAGAACACTTCAACATCATGGCCAGCCAGATAGTGCTTAGGCAGACCGGTCATATCGCTATAGATAATTTCGCCATCAGCATCACGTTCAACACCGATGTGATACAGCTCATGTTCAATCAAACGACAGAACTCACGATCCGATGTTTGTTCACAAAATGCCGCATCAACTGTGATTAAGTACTGAGGCACAAAACCAAACCAATCTCGCATCTGTTGTTCTTGTCTGGCTTTCTTCCATCCACCCTGGTTAAACATAACCTTTTCACATTGACCAAGCACCATACGTTTTTTAGCTACGGCGGCAGATGATGCCCAAGCGAATGCAAGGAACTCTTCATTGTCATGCAGTAGCTCAGCAATATGATCGTGATCTGGGTTATGAAGTTCACCACCAATGGTTAGCCAGTTTTTAACAACCCACTCTTTTAGATCTACGGCGGGCGCAAGGCGAATAGCTTCCTCTTCCTCAGCCTGGTCAATCAGGTCTGTCGGCGGGAATGGTCTGAATTGTTGTTCCATAAGATGCCTTTAAATTTCTAAGCCATTTAGTAGCACGACCCATGTTGATATCACTGGTTTCAAAGCGCATATACCGATATCCCATTTCTTCAGCATGATTATAACGATCCATACTCCAGGCTTTGTTTTTGAGTTTACCTTTACGACCACCTGACCATGGTCCACCAGCGATTTCAATCAGCATTCGGTATTCAATAAGGTGCAGGTCAAAGCGCCAATGTTTGGTGCTTTTAAAGTGAAAATATTCTTCGTACTTCATTTCCATTCGATCAAGGATTTCTTTTAATCGCTCAAATGCTTCTAAGTATTTTTCACTGGCTTTAGGTAGTGGTTTATTACGAGGTTTTGTCTTAATGGGCTTTTTATTGGTAAGAGTTTTATATGCATCCAATTCCATAAATTCCGCCCATTAAAAAACCTCCCGGAGGAGGTTTTAATAAATTATCTTACTATGATGGTACACAAAAACTTAACCAATCACTTTTCATTTCCTCTAAGGCTTTAGGATCCAACCTTTCGCATGAATACAAGTAATAAGTAATATTTGAATCTTTAATTATATTGCGATAATGCTCTACAGTAGCAACCTCAATATTCTCAGGTTTGTACCAGTCCGGCCAAACCCTTTCATTAAACAGATACTGGCCATACTCATCTTTATTGGCAATCCAAACACCCATACTACCAAACCCTTAATTATTAAAACCAAGTGCATGATATACCAATAATTATAATACCTACCCACATTAATAATATAACTTCAAATCATCTAGCATTACGCATGAAGCATATTTCTTAAATTCTTCGTCCATTCTTTTAATTGATGGATCTTCTTATCAACGAGTATCATTTCATCACGTGACATTAAGCCGCATGATAGTGCCTGCCATTTGGTAATTTCAGTTTCGTATTTTTCGATATTCCGTTTTGCTTCTATTTTATCCATCTTCTAATTCCTCAATCACAACACACTTATAGGTCTTCTTACCCACAAAGAAACCACCAAGACGGTCACATTCATTTGCTACATAAATATGCGTATACCAACTACAAGTAACCCAAGCGACAATAAACCCAAGTAAAAATTGCCACATAAGTGCCACCAATAAGAAAAGAAAAACCCCGACAAATTAATGACAGGGTTTGAGTGTCGTAATACGATCGACAAAAGGAAAATAGTAATATATTTCAATAAAAAACCCGTTTAACTCTCCCAAATTAAACAGGCCTAATTTACGCTAAAACTTTAGATTTTTTTTGCATTTATGCTTTGTTTTAATTAAATATATAATCAAATTATTTCAACATTATGAAAACAAAAAAAACATGACTATTATTCTAATTGATTGTATGTTTTTTGATTGATTATTACTTAATTTCTTTCAAGCAATCCCGACACTCCTTGATTTCTTCATCATCAACCGTGTATTCAATTTCAGTCGCACCATGTAGACCAAATAAACACATTAAGAAGTGGAACATACTTTTCTCCTGACAAAAAAAAGCCCACTCCAGTAGTAGTTTGGTGTGGGCTTATAAACTAAGGACCTCTAAAGGTCAGGAAACTACAGCTAGTTTCTATTGATAACTATACACACTTTTCAAGTGAACTTTAACTAAAATAAACCAAAAGTTAAAATATTAATAAATAAATCAATTTATTAACAATAGCTTAAGCAATTATGTATCAAGTATTAATAATTCGTTCAGGGTTTTAATCATGGCAAATTCGCCATAATTAGAATTTAGGAGCCCCGATATTGCTTACACAGGCATTTCTCGGGGCATTAAAAATGCTCACATTTCTGTAAGCATTTGTGGTAATTCTCGTCTTTCCGAGTGTCAATCGATTCGCTCAGTTAGATGATCTATAACCTCATCTAACCTAATGGAAAAATTACTCGACATTTGCTATTCAATCAATCATTTTATTTCGTAATTTTTTGATAAATATCACGTTTAATTCACAACTGATCTGATTTTGAATTGATCACCACAGAAGTCCTATGCTGTGGTCCATAGCTACTCTCTACTTTGATTGCCACTGAATAGGCACAGTACTAATCAATTTTCGGTTTCGTTGTCATTTAAAGGCGGTGCATCATTCCCAATTCTGATTTCACTTTCCTGCATATCCTATTCATGCTCGATGAACTGCATGGGTTGTATCCTCTTTCGTGGGATCTAAACGCGTTTGCTTAAACAGTCTTTATCTAATTAGCAGACTTTTGAAACTGGGCATACTTTTCTCCTGGCAAAAAAAAGCCCACTACAGGAAAGGTGATGTGGGCCTATAAACTAAGGACCTTGGAAGGTCATTTAGAAACTAACTACAGATAGTTTCTATCGCGTATTCTCTGCATTAACCAAATAATACTCATTGGCGAAATACACCAAAAGTTAAAATAATGTGAAATAAGTCACATTATTAACAACAACTTAATTAATGATTTATTAAATATTAAAAAGCCCTCTTCGCGGGGCTAGACGCTACTCACAATCACACAAACCTAACATGCACGGACTGCTTTACTTGCTTTCAATTCTCTTTGGTCGGGGTGCCAATCCCTAGTTAAGCCCCATAAGAGGAGTTTACTCGAAGGCATGTTCTGCAAATTGGCTTTCTGCAAGCATTAAAAAAGCCCACCTATTACTAAGTGAGCTTCCTTCTAACCATTTGCGCTGAATTAGAGCTATTGTTTAAAAACAATACACCCTTAATAACATGGTTACTGTTCAATAGGCAACAAAAGCCCGATCATTTGACCGGGCTTTTGTTGCTATATAAATCTATTCTTTTGAGCACTTTACTTCAAGCTGGTGTTCGTCTTGAGTAACCTTAATTTTAATATTCTTATATTTTCGTTTGTTTGGATCCATTGCTGAGCCTGCTACTTCTTCAAAAAATCCGCGATCATTCATTAGCTCGCCATATGCTTTATAACCTAACAAAATCTTTTCAGGTTTTTTGCCGTTAACTGCTAATTCACTAAGAGTATCATCTAATTTCTTGACAGTTAGAATTGCCATTTCAATTAAAGCTCAAAAATAAAAAAGTCATTATCCTTTATTCATATGAACAAACAATGTCAAAAAGCCCACCTTCCGATGAGCTTCTACTATTTGGCTATTAACTATAAATCTGTACTAACAAATACACTTTCAATAAAAGCATCAGCTTCATGATCATCAAGTAATTCAATATTTACGTCCAAATGAATAACTTCAGCACCAGTCTTTTCTTTAAATTCAGCGAATTTTTGAGTAAGAAACTCTTTTATTTCATCTTCAAGGTTAGCTCTTTCGATGCGATATTCTTTTAATGCTTCTTTCACAACCACCACCATAGCTTTTAATTATGCAATTAATTTACCATAAAGATGAAAAAGCCCACACCATGAAACCCAACTAAACATAATAAGAATCGGAGCATAAATTTCTCCTTAACTTTAAGTAAAAAAAAGCCTGCGTCTTGGGGAAGACGCAGACTGAAACCAAGAATTAGCTTACTGGAGAATACCTACTATTTTACTAGGTAATTTTTCAGGGTAATTAGCAATATATTCCAATAAAAAAAAACCGACAAATGGTCGAGCTTTCATTAGCAAATAAATCAACTTAAATGCTTCGGAATATCTTCAACTTTAAACTCTGCATCGTATTGAGTTTTAATAACGTTAAATAACTCATCAAACATTCGGTGATAGTCTTCAGCCATATCATTGGCTTTCTTTACTCTCTCCGTAGCATCTAGTAATAGCTTTTGGTTTTCTTCCCTTAAGTCTTCATTCTCTTGTGTGGTTTTTACCAACAACGATTCCAATTCTTCTTTAGTAAAAACACTCATAACAATGTCTGAATAGCCACCGATTTTGTAGACACCTTTTAGTTAGATAAAATAGCTAATTAACGAGGTGCTTATGAGCAGTAAACGATACCCTGAAGAGTTCAAAATTGAAGCAGTAAAGCAAGTT